>JBEGUD010000015.1:0-20668 GCA_041179065.1 Bacteroidota bacterium
CCGCGCCGAAAAAATTATACGGTTCAATGATTTTACAGCCGCCGACACAGAAGTTTCTTTTGTAAAAAAACATAGCATCACACCACTATTTATTAATGCGGCGGGTTATCCAAAAAAATTAGCGGCCTGCTCCGACGCCCCTACCATACTGTATTACAAAGGATCTGCACCCATCAATCAAACGCGCATCATTAGTATTGTTGGCACCAGACTTCCAACTCCTTACGGCAAATGGCTTACCACCTTATTAATAGAACAACTCGCCCCCTACCAACCACTTATTATTAGTGGGCTCGCTTATGGAATTGATGTTACCGCGCATCAAACAGCACTCGATTGTAATTTACAAACAGTGGGTGTACTCGCGCATTCACTCGCTACTATTTATCCGGCCGCACACCAGCATATAGCTAAAGATATTATTGCGCAGGGCGGCCTTTTAACCGAACTCTCCTCTACAGCACGTATCGAAAAATTTAATTTTCCAAAACGCAACCGCATCGTTGCAGGCTTATCAGACGCCACCATTGTTATCGAAACAGAAACCAAAGGCGGTAGTATGATTACGGCAAATCTGGCTTTTGATTATGACAGACAAGTGTTTGCCTGCCCCGGAAAAATTACCGATAAAAAAAGCAGTGGCTGCTTGCAGCTCATTCAAACGCATAAAGCGGCCATGCTAGATTCCGTAGCCACTTTTATTGAAGCACTGGGTTGGGCGCCCATCACCACAAAACAAATAGCCCCTAAACTGCAGCAAAACTTATCCGAACCCGAAAAAACAATACTTGCCATACTAGACCATCAAATACCCGTATCTATCGATGAAATTTACCTCAAAAGCATGCTCCCCAACGCCGTTTTAGCAGGTAGCCTGCTCAATTTAGAGCTCTACGGCCTCATTGGAGCCCTTCCGGGTAAAACCTACCTGCGACTACTGGGCTAAATCATTTTTTTGGCTGAAATATGCGGTTCCTATTATCTTTGCACATGGCAACAAGAAATACAAAGACCGCCAACAAGGCAACAAGTTCTAGATTATTTGGAGAAGGGCTAACGTTCGATGACGTTTTACTCATGCCAGCCTACTCCGAAATTTTACCCCGAGACACCGATATCCGCTCTCAACTTACAAAGTCTATAACGCTAAATGTACCGATGTTATCCGCCGCAATGGATACCGTAACAGAAGCCAACCTGGCCATTGCGCTTGCACGCGAAGGTGGCATTGGTATTTTACACAAAAACATGAGCATCGACAAACAAGCCGAGCAAGTAAGACGTGTAAAAAGAAGTGAAAGTGGCATGATTGTTGACCCGATCACGCTTTTAGTAGACGCCACCATTGGTGACGCACTAAAACTGATGCGCGATAATAAAATTGGCGGTATTCCTATTGTAGATGCCGGACAAAAATTAGTAGGTATTTTAACCAACAGAGACCTTCGTTTTGAAACAGACAAAAAACGCAAGGTAAAAGAAGTAATGACTAAAGAAAATTTAGTGATTGCTCCAGAAGGTACCGACTTAAAAAAAGCAGAAATTATTTTACGCAAACATAAGATCGAAAAATTACCCGTTGTAAACAAACAAGGTAAACTCATTGGTCTTATCACCTACCGCGATATTTTACAACTACGTAATTTTCCAAACGCCGTTAAAGATGGTATTGGCCGTTTACTAGTGGGCGCAGCACTTGGCATCACTTCCGATTTAATGGATAGAGCCGCAGCACTTCAACACGTAGGCGTAGACGTGGTAACACTCGATAGCGCACACGGACATAGCAAAGGTGTTATTGAAGCACTCAAATCACTCCGCAAAAATTTTAAAGGACTACAAATTATAGCTGGTAATGTGGGTACGGCAGAAGGCGCCCTTGCGCTTGCCGCAGCCGGCGCCGACTGCGTTAAAGTGGGCATAGGACCCGGTTCTATTTGCACCACTCGTATAGTAGCGGGCGCAGGTGTTCCGCAGCTTACGGCCATCATGGAAGCCAGCATGGCCCTAAAATCTAAGGGGATCCCGGTAATTGCAGATGGTGGTATTCGTTACACCGGCGACATGGTAAAAGCACTTGCTGCTGGCGCCAACGTAGTTATGATGGGATCTGTTTTTGCAGGTACCGAAGAAAGCCCTGGAGACACCATCATTTATGAAGGACGTAAGTTTAAAGAATACCGTGGTATGGGAAGTTTAGGTGCCATGAGTCAAGGAAGTGGCGACCGTTATTTCCAAGACGTAGAAGCGGATATTAAAAAATATGTTCCAGAAGGCATCGAAGGACGCGTTGCATACAAAGGAAATATCTCTGAAATTATTTACCAATACGTTGGTGGATTAAGATCAGGAATGGGCTACTGCGGTGCTAAAAATATCAAAGCATTACAGCAAGCAACTTTTGTAAAAATTACAAACGCAGGCATGAAAGAAAGCCATGCGCACGATATTGATATCACAAAAGAAGCGCCAAATTATAGCCGTAAATAATTACACGACTTGAAAAAATCAACCCTACTCGGTTATAGTATTTTAACAGGCCTGTTACTCGTTGTAGCATGGCCTGTTTTTTGGTTCGCCCTCCTATTATTTGTAGCCTGGGTGCCCCTACTTATTATTGCTAATAACGTTACCAAAAAACTACACTTTTTTGGATACACGTTTTTGTCGGTACTCATCTGGAATATTGGCACCACCTACTGGATGTGGAACTCCACCGATGTGGGCAGCGTAGCAGCCATGATCACCAACAGCCTGCTCATGTGTGTGCCTTGGTTATTTTATTTTGCTGCAGCACAAAAAAATAAAAACATTGGTTTTTTTACCCTCATAGCGTCTTGGCTCACTTTCGAGTACATCCATTTAAACTGGCAAATTAGCTGGCCATGGCTCACGCTAGGCAATGGATTTGCCATGCACACCAGCGTGATTCAGTGGTATGAATACACCGGCGTAGCCGGTGGAAGTTTTTGGATACTACTCATGAACATACTTGTGTTCAAATTAGTAGTCGCAAAAAAAGAAAAGCAGCCCATCAAAAAAAACATCGTACAAATTGTATCCTGTTTTATAGTGCCAGTTGTTTGCTCAAACCTCATACTCAGTTATCAAAAAACACTCAATAGCATTGATACCAGCAGTCCTGCAAGTACACAAAATGTACTAGTCGTACAACCCAATATTGATCCTTATCAAAAGTTTGAAATTTCTAGTGCGTCATCGCAAATTGCAGCACTCATCAGTGCTACCGAATCTAATATAGACAGTAATACCACACTGGTGCTATGGCCAGAAACCGCCATGAGCGTAGCAGACTGGCAGGACAATATTACCACCAACCCCTACTACCAACCCATATTTGAATTTAGCAAAAGACATCCGAGGCTCAATATTTTATCAGGCATCGAAACCTATAAAAAGTATGGCGCTACAAAAGAAACTGCTACTGCTAAACAATCGAGCGATGGCAGTTTTTATTACGACGCATTTAATGCAGCCGTATACATAAACAACGGAACCCCAATTGCGTTTTACAACAAAAGTAAACTGGTGCCGGGTGTAGAAACCCTCCCTACCTTTTTAAATTTTTTAGGACCGCTCCTCGAGCAGTTTGGAGGCTCCACGGGTGGGTACGGAAAATCAAAAGAAGCAGAAGTGTTTACCAGTAATGGTTGCCAGTATATTAGTGCGCCCATCATTTGTTATGAAAGTATTTACGGCGCTTATGTAGGCACCTACAAACAAAAGAGTGCTAACCTGCTTGCCATTATTACCAACGACGGCTGGTGGGGCAACACCAGTGGGCACAAACAACATTTGCAGTATGCCACACTTAGGGCTATCGAAACAAGAACCTGGGTGGCCCGAAGTGCCAATACAGGCATATCTGCAGTAATTGATCCGCTCGGAAACATTGTAGCTCAAAAAGGCTGGAACGAAAAAGCAGTTATTAAATACAGCATACCAACAAAATCTACCCTTACTTTTTACGCAAAATATGGCGATTGGCTGTATCTGATTTTTTCATGCTTTGCCGTTCTTTTATTTGTACAGGGCGTATACAAGCGCTTTAAAAAATAAGCATGGAAACCCGTTCATTTGAATTTGACAACAGGCAAATGGGTTATGTGAAAACGGGTGCTGGACCCGCCGTTATTTTACTGCATGGCTTTGGAGAAGACCACCACATTTTTAATAGCACTGTTGCAATGCTAGAAAAAACATATACGGTATATGCACCTGATTTACTAGGCACGGGCATGTCGTCCATAAATACATTCCCATCAAATTTTTCGATCGAATACTTAGCAGATAGCATTGCCGCTTTATTACAACATGAAAAAATAGAAAACTGCACTTTACTAGGGCATAGCATGGGTGGCTATATAACGGTGGCTTTTGCAAAAAAATACCCACAGTATCTAAAAGGTTTTGGGTTACTTCACTCCACCGCTTTACCTGACACGCCCATTAAAATAGAAAACAGATTACGCGGCATCACTTTTATACAAAAGTTTGGCGCTGCTAGTTTTTTAGAAACAACAGCACCTAATTTATTTGGAAGCTTTACCCAAAAAAACCATCCTCAAATAATTACTGATTTTATACAGTCTATACCGGCATTTACCAACGAGGCGCTAACGCATTACTACCAAGCTATGATGGCCCGTCCAGATGTAACTTCCTTTTTGGAAGCCACTCAACTACCGGTACTCTTTATCTTAGGCGACCAGGACATGCCAGTAGCACTAGAAGATACTTTACCGCAAACAAAAATGCCCAAGAGAGCCTATCTTTATGTACTAGAAAATTGTGGCCACATGGGTATGCTTGAACAACCCATAAATTTCAACAAAGCGGTACTCGATTTTTTGGATAAAGTGAATGCATGAAAAAATGGTTTTTGATATTACTGGTTAGCGTTTGTTGTACCACTGCGCATGCATCACATATTTCGGGTGGCGAAATGTATTATACGTATTTAGGCAAATCTCCTACCGATGCCAACAAGCTTCGTTACGCCATCACATTATTATTGTACAAAGACACCACTGTTACAGGACCTACCGTGGCATCGTTATCAAGTAATTATAATATTTCGATTTATAGAGGTGATAATAATGCGCTTGTTGGCAATTATGTGCTTAACCGAAAAAGTTACGAGTTCATGAAACTTGGCACATACGACAAATGCCTCTCTAGTTTTCCTAGGGTTGAATTTGCAGTATCGGCCTATGAAGTAGTAGTAGATTTAGATCCTAACGCTAGTGGTTATTTTGCAAGTCATTCACAATGCTGTAGGGTAAGTGGCGTATTAAATATGAACTCCAACACCGTAGGCATTAGCTACTGGGTAAAAATTCCGGGCAGTGATACCAATCCATTTGCACCTGATAATTCAAGTGCTACTTTTTTAAAAAAAGACACCATCCTTGTTTGCGTTTCTTCACCCATGCAACTCGACTTTAGCGCTGTAGATCCAGACAAAGATTCGTTGGTATACTCTTTTGCGCCAGGTTATATAGGCGCCGGGCCGCCACCCAATCAATTGCCACTGCAATCCGATACGCCGCCTTTTACTACAGTGTCTTATTTTGGAGGATTTAGTTTTAACCAACCCTTTGGAAATAATTCGGCACAAATCAATTCCAAAACCGGAATCGTAACTGGAAAATCTCCAGCGGTAACAGGTATTTATTTATTAGCTGTTCGCGTAGAAGAATACCGGAATGGAATAAAAATTGGTGAGCACCAAAAAGAATTTCAAGTAAAAGTTGAAAACTGTTCTATCGCTGCCGCCGAATTAAAACCACAATATATTTCTTGCGATGGATTTACACTCACATTTGAAAACGAATCTACAAGCCCAAGCATTAGTGGCTATTTATGGAGTTTTGGTGATGGCCCTACTAGTGTTTCTTCCTTACCTACACCAACGCACACTTATAAAGACACGGGTACTTATGTTTTAAAATTATTAGTAACAAGCACCGGTGGCTGTCAAGACTCTACTACATCCATTGTAAAAGTGTACCCTACATTTAAAACAGATTTTTTGGTCACAGGAAGTTGCGTGCTCAATAATTATACTTTTAAAGATTTAACCACCAGCAAATATGGTATTGTAAATAGTTGGCGCTGGAATTTTGGTGATGCTGGTAGCAATTTAGATTCGGCTACAACAAAAGATACTGTTTGGAAATATAGTGGCGCGCAAAATGCAACCGTCACACTTATTTCAACCAACAACAAAGGCTGTAGCGATACCCTCACCAAACAAATTGCTATTTTAGATAAGCCACAAATAAACCTGGCTTTTAGAGATACACTTATTTGTAGTAATGATACCCTCCCTTTAAAAGCAACTATTTCAAATACCGCTACTATTTCATGGACGCCCAATAACACGGCTAATAAACTACGTATTACTGGCGTAAACACGGCAAACCCAATTGCCTTTCCAAATGATAGTACCAAATATTATGTAACCGTCAATGACAATGGATGCAACGCCACTGACAGCGTCATGGTAAACGTGCTTCAATTTATTAAAGTAGATTTAAAAACAGATAGTACCATTTGCAGAGGCGATAGTTTTGCACTTGCTCCTATTTCATTCGCACTTTCTTATTTGTGGCGAAGCGCTAATGGTGATGTGGTAGACCCCGTTAAAAATCCAATTGTAAAACCAATAAGCAATACACAATATTTTGTAACAGCCAACCTCGGTCAGTGTCAAGATAAAGATTCGATACTTATTAAAGTAGTGGCAACACCTGCTGTTACTGCAACACTGGATACTACTATTTGCTTTGGTACGACACTGCCATTACAAGCAACCATTAGTGCCAGTAAATTTACGTGGAGCCCTACAAATAGTTTAACGGGCTTTAACACCCTACAACCTGTGGCAAGGCCTGTAAATTCTACAAACTATGTGATTGCCGTTTCTGATACACTGGGTTGTCCTAAAATTGTTACTGACACCATTCGTGTAACAGTAGTCCCACGCATTATACCAAATGCAGGAAACGATACCATGGCCGTTATTGGAAAACCCATGCAACTTGGCGCCAGTGGTGGTCTTAGTTACTTATGGACCCCTTCTACCTTTTTAAATAACCCTAACACGCAGAACCCTATTTTTATTGGCGCAGCCGGGACCGACTCTGTTATATACACTGTTAGGGTGTTTACGCAAGCTGGCTGTTATGCCGAAGACAATGTTACAGTAACCATCTTTAATGGCATTTCTAATATTTGGGTGCCTTCTGGATTTACCCCCAACAAAGATGGTAAAAATGATATTTTAAGACCCATCACAAAGGGTATCAAACAATTGATTCATTTTAATGTTTTTAATAGATGGGGGCAACTCATTTATACCACAAGCAAACTAGGTCAAGGTTGGGATGGCACCTATAAAAATGAATTGCAACCAAATGGCGCCTATGTGTATGAAGCGGTAGGCATCGATTTCGCAGACAATAAAGTATATACCAAAGGAACAAGTGTTATCATCAGATAAAATTATGTATGAGTAAAACAATTTTAATTACAGGCGCTACTTCTGGTTTTGGAGAAGCCATGGCCCATGTTTTTGCAGCAGCAGGCAACAAATTAATTGTAACCGGCAGAAATGAAACTGCTTTAGCAACGTTACAAGAAACCCTTGTTTCAAAACACAATGCAACCGTGCATACACTATGCTTTGATGTTCAAAATAAAGAAGCTGTTTTTGCTGCTATTAATAGTATACCAGCGGCTTTTAAAAATATTGATGTGCTCATTAATAATGCTGGCTTAGCGCTTGGTCGAGACGCATTTCAGGACGCCAATTTAGACGATTGGGAAACCATGATTGATACCAACGTAAAAGGATTACTCTACGTAAGTAAAGCAGTGCTTCCACTACTCATCAATAATAAAAAAGCGCATATCATTAATATTGGATCTACAGCAGGTGTAGAAGTATACAAAGAAGGAAATGTATATTGCGCCAGCAAGCATGCTGTGGCGGCTATTTCAAAATCAATGCGTATTGATTTATTACCACAACACATAAAAGTAACAGCGATTCATCCGGGTGCAGCCGAAACTAATTTTAGTAATACCAGATTTAAAGGAGACGAAACAAAAGCAGCTGCTGTTTACGAAGGATACAAAGCATTAGAAGCGGTTGATGTTGCAAATGTTGCTTACTATGTTACAACACTTCCTGATCATGTATGTATCAATGAACTTGTAGTAACCTGCACCAGTCAGGCCAATTCTTTTTATTTACACAAATAAATATTAGGCGTTTTATTCGAAATGTATTTATCCAAAATCAATTTCGGTATTGTCGCCAATATTTAAACTGCGCGACAAACCTTTTACACTCGCGTCACTTCCAATTAAAGAATTGTCAAGGACTACTTCGTGTAAATTGGTGTAGCCGCCAATAATACTATCTCTAATAATCGATTGTGTGATAGTGGTGTTAGGACCAATAGCAACATGAGGTCCAATAATTGCGTTTGAAATAGTACAGCCCGCTGCAATACTCACCGGATGAATAATAATAGTGTCTTTATAAATATCGGCTGCAGGCACATGACCGCCCATCTTTTTTAAAAGTGTAGCATTGGTTTCAAGTATCGATTCTTTTTTACCACAATCAAACCAATTGGACACTTTAAAAGATCTGAAACGAGTGCCCTTTTGTATCATGCATGCAAGTGCATCCGTTAAATTGTATTCACCCCTAGTGGTAATATTTTCTACAAAAAGTTGCTTCAAACATTCAAATAAAACGGCTGTTTCATGAATCTTGTAAAGTCCAACAAGCGCCATATTGCTTTTTGGGATGGCTGGCTTTTCCACCAAATGTTCTATAAAGCCATTTTCATCTAAAGTAGCCACGCCAAAATCGCGCGGATCATCTACTTTTCGAATCCCAATCATACTATCTGGGCTATCTATAATTTCCTTAACGTCAAACTCACAAATGGTATCACCAAGTGCTACAAAAATGGGTTCGTCTCCAATGAGCTGTTTTGTTAATTCCACCGCATGTCCCGTTCCCTGACGTTCGTTTTGGTATACAAAATGCGTATTTAAATTTGGATAAGTTTGTTTAACGTAATCCTGAATTTTTTCCCCTAAATAACCCACAATAAAAATAAACTCGTTGATGCCCGCCTCATGCAATTGATCCACAATATGTGAAAGAATGGTTTTGCCCGCAATGGGTATTAGCGCCTTGGGTTGCGTATAGGTAAGCGGTCTCAATTTTGTTCCAGCACCAGCTACAGGGATAACGGCTTTCATAACTTGGGGGATTTAAAAAGATTTACCCACATCGAGTAAGGGTTCGAAAATAGTAAAATTAGGCATTATAACAACAATTGTGAATAGTTTGAGGCCTCGGGCCTTATTTTGAACCTGCATAATCGAGGCCTTAACTTATCTTTGTACCTAAGCACAAAAAATAGCAACCATGCAAAGAGATACCCTTGTTTTTGACATCATCAACCAAGAATTAGCACGCCAACGTAGAGGCATAGAACTCATTGCTTCTGAAAACTTTACAAGTCTTCAGATAATGCAAGCGATGGGCGGTGTGATGACCAATAAATATGCCGAAGGGTATCCTGGACGTAGGTATTATGGTGGTTGCGAAATTGTAGATCAAACAGAGCAGTTAGCCATTGATCGTTTAAAGCAAATTTTTAATTTGGAGTACGCCAACGTACAACCACATAGCGGTGCACAAGCCAACGCAGCACTCATGCTTGCTATTTTACAACCCGGAGATGCTATTTTAGGTTTAGACCTAAGCATGGGCGGTCACTTAACCCACGGATCCGGTGTAAACTTTTCAGGTAAAATTTACAAGCCACATTTTTATGGTGTTGTAAAAGAAACTGGCTTAATCGATTATGAAATGCTTGAAGCTCAGGCAAGAGCAGCAAAACCAAAATTAATTATTTGTGGTGCTAGTGCCTACAGTAGAGATTGGGATTACGCACGTATCAGAAAAGTAGCCGACGAAGTGGGCGCTTTTGTACTTGCTGATATTGCACATCCTGCTGGTTTAATTGCAAAAGGATTATTGTCTTCTCCATTTGATCATTGTCATTTTGTTACATCTACTACCCACAAAACTTTACGTGGACCGCGCGGTGGTGTAATTATGATGAAAAAAGATGGCGAAAACACATTAGGCTTAAAAGATATTAAAGGAAATTTAAGACTATGGTCTAATGTAATTGATATGGCAGTGTTTCCGGGCACACAAGGTGGTCCGCTAGAACACGTAATTGCAGCTAAAGCCATTGCATTTGGCGAAATATTAACCGACGAATTTTTGGTATACCAACAGCAAGTGCAAAAAAATGCACAAGCGATGGCTAAAAACTTTACCGACAAAGGATATGAAATTATTAGTGGAGGTACCGACAACCACTTAATGCTCATTGATTTGCGCAATAAAAATATCAGCGGTAAAAAAGCAGAGCAGGTTTTAGGACACGCCGACATCACAGCCAATAAAAATATGGTACCTTACGACGACAAGTCGGCATTTGTTACTTCAGGTATTAGATTTGGTGTTGCAGCTGTTACTACAAGAGGCATGGTAGAATCAGATATGGCTTTTGTTGTAAATGCCATTGATAAAGCACTTATGAACCCAGATGATGCAGCACTTCTAGAAAAGTTAAAAGCTGAGGTAAATGAGTTTATGTCTCAATTTGTTTTATATCCAGAACTATGATACAACGCATTCAAACCCTGTGGTTACTGTTAGCTAGCATTTGTGCATTTGCATCTGTTAAACTACCGTTTTATTATGGCAGCCTAGAAGTGCCTGGACCCACTGTAACCATTACACCTTACGATCACTTTATGCTACTTGTATTTGTGATTGCTACCGGACTTGTTGCGCTGATTAATATTTTTTTGTACAGCAACAGAAGCTTACAAATTAAAATTAGTGTGGTAGGCGTTTTATTAGGCCTTGTCAATCTGATGCATTACTTCCTCTATATGCGTAATTTTAAAACAGGTGGACTATCACTATATTCTATCTTTAGTTTTTTAGTGCCTGTATTTTTTATACTATCAATTATTGGTATGTATAAAGACCAAAAATTACTTAAAAGCCTAGACCGCTTGCGTTAATAGCAAATCTTACATGTACTTTGCCGTGTGTGAGGCTGCGCATTTTTTAATGCCAGCAGGAACGCCTTCATACACAACCGTTCCTCCACCATCACCCGCTTCTGGACCCATGTCTATGAGCCAATCTGCCGATTTGATAACGTCTGTGTTGTGTTCAATAACAATGAGTGAATGCCCCTGATCGATAAGTGCCGAAAATGAGTTGAGTAGTTTTTTGATGTCATGAAAATGAAGTCCGGTGGTAGGCTCGTCAAAAATAAATAGCATTTGACCATGCCCCTTACCCTTGCCTAAAAAGCTGGCAAGCTTTACGCGCTGGGCTTCTCCACCACTTAAAGTATCACTACTTTGCCCGAGTTTAATATAACCAAGCCCCACCGATTGAAGTGGCAGTATGGCGTTGTAAATATTTTTATCGTCTACAAAAAATTCGAGTGCCTGATCTACAGATAATTCAAGTACGTCAAAAATACTTTTGTTGTTGTATTGTACTTCTAACACTTCTTCCTTAAATCTTTTACCACCACAAGATTCACAAGTGAGGTGCACGTCTGCTAAAAACTGCATTTCTACAACTTGCTCCCCTTCTCCTTTACAGGTATCACAGCGGCCACCATCTACGTTAAAAGAAAAATGTTTTGGCATAAAGCCACGCATTTTAGAAAGCGGTTGTTTAGAATACAAATCTCTAATGCCATCGTAGGCTTTTATATAAGTAACTGGGTTACTGCGTGACGATTTACCAATTGGATTTTGATCTATAAGTTCTATTTGTGAAATAGAATCTATGTCGCCAATTAACTTGGTATGAAGGCCCACTTTATCGGCGGGTTCACCCTTATATTTTTGAAGTGCCGGGTATAAAATTTGTTTAACCAGCGTTGTTTTTCCACTACCACTCACACCACTAATTACACATAGTGTTTGCAGTGGGAATTTTACCGTGAGGTTTTTTAAATTGTTTTGCCTGGCGCCTTCTACACCAATAAAACGGGTACTCTTTCTTAATTTACTCGGCGCTTCTATGGCAAGTGCACCTGATAAATATTTGCCTGTTAAACTATCCGGATTTTTAATAAGCTCGTTGTAATTACCCGCTGCTACTACTTCGCCGCCAAGGTGCGAAGCAAATGGACCCATATCAATAATATGATCTGCTTTACGCATAATCATTTCATCGTGCTCCACTACGACCACTGTATTTCCTAAATCTCGTAACGATTGAAGCACGCCAATTAAACGCTCCGTATCTCTAGAATGAAGCCCGATAGAAGGCTCATCAAGTATGTACAAAGAGTTGGTTAAATTACTCCCTAAATTTCTAGTTAATTGAATGCGCTGACTTTCGCCACCACTGAGTGAGTTAGCAAGTCTATCTAATGTTAAATAGCCAAGACCCACGTCTAGAAGGGTTTGTAGGCGCTGGTGTATTTCAATTAAAATTCTTTTCGCAACCGTACTATCATGCTCCGATAACACAAGGTTATCGAACCAAACTTTTACATCACGCACCGGCATTTGACATAGTTCGCCAATATGTTTACCGCCTACTTTAATATAGAGCGCTTCTTTGCGTAATCGGTATCCACCACAACTAGTGCAAGTAGTGCGTCCACGATACCTACTCAATAAAACACGGTACTGTACTTTGTATAAATTTTGTTCTACCTCTTTAAAAAAATCGTGAATGCCATATACCTTACCTACACCATCCCATAACTGTTGGTACTGCGCTTTGGTTAACTGTGCAATGGGTTTATGTATAGGGAAATCAAATTTAGATGCGCCTTTAATAAACTGGTCTTTCCACCAACTTAATTTTTCTCCTTTCCAAGGAGCCACCGCACCCTCAAATAAACTTAAACGCGTATCAGGTATCACAAGGTCCGCGTCTACACCTAGTACCTGACTAAATCCCTCGCAAGTAGGACATGCGCCAAATGGATTGTTAAACGAAAATAAATTAGGAACCGGCTCTTCAAAGACAATGCCATCTAGTTCAAACTTACTACTGTAATGCTTGACCTGTTTGCCATCTACCTCTATGTATACTTCGCCTTCACCTTCATAAAATGCTGTTTGCACCGAATCAGAAAGGCGGTGCATATCATCTTCATCAAATTCTTTAACAACTATACGGTCAATAAGTACCCAGGTTTGCGGCGTTGTTTGCGTGGCAGAGGTTTCTTTAGCGAGCGGCAATATTTTTTTTAATGCAGCAGGCGTTTGTTCCATCAGCTCCTCTATGCGCATGAGTGGCTCCGGAGCAGCAGCTACATATATTCTTGAAAATCCTTTTTGTAGTAAAATGCCCAGCTCTTCAAGTACGGCTCTGTTTTTATGTTGCTTTAATGCAACACCTATCACTACTTTGCTATTTTTTGGAAGGGCACAAATAGCAGCCACCACATCCGACACCTCATCTTTTTTTACTTCTTTACCACTAATCGGAGAAATGGTTTTACCTGCTCTAGCAAATAATAAGCGGAGGTAGTCATAAATTTCAGTCATGGAGCCCACCGTACTTCGAGGTGTGCGGGTAATTACTTTTTGCTCAACGGCAATAGCTGGGCAAAGGCCTTTAATCATGTCTACGTCTGGTTTTACCATACGGGCCATAAATTGTCTAGCATAGGCACTTAAACTTTCGGCATAGCGGCGCTGCCCTTCGGCAAATAAAGTATCAATGGTAAGTGACGACTTGCCACTTCCCGAAACGCCCGTTACCACAATAAATTGACCGCGCGGAAATGCCACGCTTACATTTTTTAAATTGTGCACGCGCGCACCCACCACCTCAATAGCATCTAACCCCTTTAATGGATCCTTTGCCTGAACTGCTTTTGTGCCCTTTACCCCCGCTGTATCTACTTGTTTTTTTGCTGCCATAAATGTTACACAATGTAAACAGATTATCGCAGCATAGGTTTAGTTCGGGCTTAAATAAACCCACAATTTTTTCGCCACTACACAATTTTTTTTCAAATTATTCGATGTGAATAACCAAACCTCTCTTTTGCAATGTATCCACAAGCGATCATCCGGAATAAAAGATAACTAATTTGAACCCCGAGAAGAAAAACACACTATGAAAACACTCGAGCAGGTTGCAGATTTAGATTTGATACGTTCCTTTCAAGCTGGTGATACAGAAGCATTTGATGTACTGGTAACACGCTACAAAGACCGTATCTACTCCTCAATTTTGTTTTTTGTAAAGGATACCTATTTAGCTGAAGACCTGTTTCAAGATGTGTTTATCAAAATTATTGATACGCTAAAAAACAAGCGCTACACCGAAGAAGGTAAGTTTTTACCATGGGCGCTCCGAATCGCACACAACCTATGTGTCGATTATTTTAGAAAAGTAAAGCGTACGCCTGCCATTAAAACTTCGGATGATCAAGATATTTTTGAAGTGATCAATGTATCACAAGAAGCGCCAGATCAAAAGCTCATGCGCGGTGAAAGCCACGACAAAGTGCGCCGCATGCTCGATTTACTTCCGGAAGAGCAAAGAGAAATTATTGTACTCAGACATTATGCAAACCTTAGCTTTAAAGAAATTGCTGAAATCACCAACTGCAGCATCAATACAGCACTGGGTCGTATGCGTTACGGACTTATCAACCTCCGTAAAATGATGACTGAAAATCAAATGACTTTATAAGTAAGGTCAATTAGCGCTAGAAAAACCAGCATTCACTTTATTTATTAGCAGCATCAAAAGCAGCCTTAACTGCATCTAGGTGCTTAATAAAACCTGCCACACTAGGGTCGTAGCCATATTTTACATCACTTAAAGGCTTCCCGTTCAAATCTAAAAACATATATAGGGGCTGCGCATTAAAACCAAAGGTTTTGATTTCGTAGTCTAGGTTTTTACCACCTACGGTTTCAATTTTAACACCGTTTTTATCGGTGTACTGCTCATTTATAGGAAGTTCTTCTGTTTCGTCTACATATAAACTTACGAGTACAAAATTTTCTTTGATGCGAGATAACACCGCCGGATCTCTCCAAACCTGCTCTTCCATTTTACGGCAATTAGGACAGGTATGTCCTGTAAAATCAAGCATGATGGGCTTCTTTAAAATTTTAGCAGCAGCCATACCTTCTTCCAAATCAAAATACGCCGTTAACCCAAATGGTACGTGTAATTTGTTCGTGTACTTTTTTGGCGGCGCCGCTTGAGACCCAGCACTAGGGCTTACGCCTGCAGCATTTCCAATTTTATATTGAAGATCATTTAAATTAAATTCTTGTGTAGTAGCTGGTGGTATAAAACCGCTGAGTGCCTTTAATGGAGCCCCCCATAGGCCTGGCACCATATATACGGCAAAGCTAAAACTTGCCATGGCAAAAAATAAACGAGGTACAGACACGTATGGCAAATCACTATCGTGTGCAAATTTTAATTTGCCAATCAAGTATACGCCTAACAAGAAAAACACCACAATCCATAATACTAAAAACACATCTCTATTTAAAATGCCTAAATGATAAGAGAGGTCTACATTGGATAAAAACTTTAGCGCTAATGCGAGTTCAATAAAACCAAAACTTACTTTGATGGTATTTAACCAACCGCCACTTTTTGGAAGTGATTGTAGCATGGATGGGAAAAATGCAAACAAAGAAAACGGAATGGCAAGACCTACCCCAAAACCCATCATACCTATAATGGGCGCTAGTCCTACGCCTTGCATACTGGTTTGACCAAGTAGGGTGCCCACAATTGGACCCGTACAAGAAAACGAAACAATTACAAGTGTTAAGGCCATAAAAAAGATACCAAGCAGTCCACCTTTGCCCGCTTTTTGATCTGCTTTGTTGGCCCAACTATTAGGGAGTGCTAATTCAAAGGCGCCAAAAAATGAAATGGCAAAAACAATAAACACCACAAAAAAGAAAATATTAGAAACCGGGTGCGTAGAAATGGTATATAAAATTTTATCGCCAAAAATAAGCGTGAGCACCAGTGTAGGAATGGTATAAATAAGTACAATAGATACCGAATACCAAAGTGCATTTTTTAACCCTTCTATTCTTGTTTTGCTACGCTTTAAAAAAAAGCTAACCGTTACTGGAATGAGTGGAAACACACAAGGCGTAATAACAGCTAGAAGTCCAGTTGCCAAGCAAAGTAAAAAGATACTCCACATAGAGCCTTCTTTATTTTGAGCCGCCGCGGAGGTATCATTAGCAGTAGCAGCCACGCCCCCATCTGCACCGATATCTGATATGGCTACGTTTATTTTTTCTTCACCACTTGGGAACTCTTCACCCTTTACAGCTAGCCAATTAAAAGAACCTTTTATAGCAGTAGCGCCCGCTTTAATACCAAGGGTGTATGTAAAGGTTACGCTATCATAAGCCGTGCCTTTATCTGTGTTGCCCGGAAGCGCCACAGCACCTGCTACCCCTTCTTCTTTAACCGCCCCATTTATAGTAGCCGAACTATCTAATTGAAGTGACGAAAAAAATACATCGTCGCTATTTTTTTTAACAGCCGTAAATAGGCGGGTACCTTTTGCAGCCACAGCATGCACTGTTAGGGTGGCAGAACTGTCCGTTAATTTAGTGGCCGAAAAAACAAACTGCACAGGTTGTTTAGAATCCTGTGCAGCTGCGCTATAAATTAATTGTATACTGGTAAGTAAAACAATAAATAATATTTTCTTAGTCATTATTGAAGCTTAAGGTCAAAAGTTTTTTTGCTAGGTGGTAAGCACTGTCGGTCGTCACAAACATTATAGGCAACGGTACCACTAATATTTGTTTTAACGCCACCACGCACTTTTAATGTTTGCGTATAAGTGGCCGTTTCGCCAATGAAACGAACCGTGGTTTTAAATAAGTCGTCATATACCTGCTTTACTTTACCGATTTCTTTGGTAGCACCCACAATTGTTATCAATGGATTTTTATTGAAGGTAATTTTAGTAGGTATGGGTCCGCCTGCACCGGTGGTTTGCGAATAAATATGCCAATCACCTTCGATGTTTGCGGTAGCTGTAAATGTGTAGGTATCTGCACTCACTTTTTTTACTGAATAAGACCAATCTACTGGGTCCTGAATTTGAGCCGACACAGTAAAAGAGATACACAAAACAGCAATTATTGAAAATATTTTTTTCATAACAATTAATTTAACCCAAGTAATTCAAATACTTTTTTGCCGTCTATATTTCCGAGTACACTTGAAGTAGCACGCTCTGGATGCGGCATCATACCAAATACATTTTTTGCTGCATTGCTTATGCCGGCAATATTTTTTGTAGCCCCATTCGGGTTGCTGCCTTCTGTTTCATTTCCATTTTCATCACAATACGTGAAAATGATTTGGGCATTGGCTTCTAGCCCATCGAGTGTTTTTTGATCTGCAAAATAACGGCCCTCACCATGTGCAATAGGTATTTTTAAGGCACCTGTTGCATCATTTTTTATAAATACATTTTTACAAATAAATTGTTGATTGGCATTTTGTAGTAATACACCCGGCAGTAAACCACTCTCACATAATATTTGAAAACCATTGCACACACCAAGCACTTTTCCGCCTCTGTTTGCAAAATCAATAACTGATTGCATCATTGGGCTAAAACGTGCAATTGCACCACAACGTAAATAATCGCCATAAGAAAATCCACCTGGAAGTATAATACAATCGCCAGTAGTAAACATGCTAAGGTCTTTGTCTTTATGCCATAACATAATCACTTCCTTACCCAAATCCTGGGCCAAAGCGTCCTGCATATCTCTGTCACAATTAGATCCTGGAAATACAACTACACCAAACTTCATAAAATGTATAATTATCTGATAGAATACTGCAAAGGTAACCCTCAAAAAGATAAGCAAAAGCCTAAATTTTCACCAAATGCCAGTTGTTGATAATTATCAGCCCAAGGGCGGTCCAAAATAGGAAATTAGGGAGTAATAGCTTTTTTGGGTTGCTATAGCCGTTAGAAATAGTGGCAGATAGCGGTACAAGCCCCATGAGAAGCACTTGTGTGCCCAAACTACTAAACATGAAGGGGCACAAAATGAGGGTAAAAAGGAGCACCATCATCACACCCCAGTTTTTACGAATTTGAATCACGAGCCTACCTACATGTAACTGCAATTGATAGAGCCCAATAAGTGTTGCAAATAAGGTAAAACCAAGGTTTATTAGGTATAATTTACCCTGGCCATGCAGTGGCGACCCAAACGAAATTTTAGGCAAATAAGAAGCCGCTGCAGCAAATTGATTGCTTAAATATAAATAGACCAGCAAAAAATAGTAGGGTAGTAAAATACCCATAAGTAGTACCAGCCACTCGGCAATTCTAAAAGGCCTTACTACAGCTAGTGCAAACAATACCACTACAATTAAAATAGCTGTGGGATGAAATAACAAAATAGATATTCCAGCAATGATGCCAATGTTAAATAAGAGCGTTTTTGGTTCCGGGTTATTATAGAGCCTACTAAGTTTTATAAAAATCCAAAGCGTCAGAGAATTACTCACGAGCGTTTCTGTTATCATATCAGAGCGCATGAGTAGCCCAGAAAGTAATACATAGGTCATGGCAGGCACATAGTTGACACTCGAAAACATGCGGAGGTCCTGCATCACCATATTAAGGCGAAGCGCCTGTGTAACTGATAAAGCATGAAAAATGATTACTTGTATGGCAAGGGGTAAAATGTAGATGTACTTTGCAAGCACATAAGAAAACAAACCATTTTGCTGCCCCACATGAATAGCAGCCGGGAGCGCCTGCTCAGATGCATGTAAATGCACACCCACACTTAATAGGAGCACGAGTAGGATATTTACAACAGATCTGTCTCTAAATAAAAAAACCATGGAATGTGTTTCGGTCTAAAAGTAAGCTAATAATCAATTTTAGCAAAACAAGTATACCCCCTGTACATGCATGGAACAATTATTTGCCTGAGTCCCACTTGTTTAGAAAGCCTAGGCATAAACTCATGTCCGCGATCTACATTTTTAAAACCAGGATTTCGGTTAATCCTACCATCTGGAGAGATCGCCTGATTGGTTAAAACATTTTGATTTTTTTCTTGCATGTTAAAAATGAAATTGAGCTGATCGCCCGCATTTAACATCGAAAATCCAATAAAATTTTCCGAATTATCATCGTACTGATTTTTACGAATCATGTTACTCCATTCCATATTGCCTTTTGCGTCAAATGAAATAACAGCAATATTTTCGGCGTAATACCTGACCTGATTGTTGTTGTTAAAAAAACTATTGTTTCTGCCCCATGGCGACAAGCCCATGCCACCCACCGGGCTGTTCCAGGAATAATAATCCATAGGCGACCAAAAAGGAGAGCCATATAAATAATCCCATCTATTGAGCGTGCTTCCTTTTGAAGAAGAAAAAACAGATTCTGAAACCATCATAAAACCACCATCACGTCTCAGTATAATGTTTTTTAAGAAATAATCATTGAACGCAGCCTTTGCACCATTTTGCCCCTTTGCGTCTTCTTTAAACTCATCAGAAAAAAGTGTAGTAGCATTTAATAATTCCTTGTCTGAATTTTTATCCCACAAAGTAAAGTAGATGCCTTCTATGTTTCCTCGTCTTTGTTTCGCAAAAAAAGAGGTGATTAAATAATGCTTGTTTAAATTGTCTACTTTAATATGTATGTCATCTAAATAAATACCCTTAACGGCTAAATCAGAAATATGTGCAAGGTCGTAATTTGCTTTTTTTGTGATAAGTGATACTTTATTGATATTGTCGTTTTGCGCGGTACCACTGGCTCTTACACAAATTAAATCACCGTCATTGTCAAGTGCAAACTCTGCTAAAAAATCGTTACGCTGCGGCATGGGTAGTTCGATGCGCGATTTTTTTATAAGTGTAAAATCTTGATCAAATAAGCAGGTAGTTAAAACGTGCGACTTTTCATTATGGCTATTGATTTTAAAAATCATTATTTTTTTCTTGTCTTCGCTCACTACCAAAGAGTACAGCCTGTTAGATCCAATAGCATTTGCATCAAGGGTGCTATCAAGTTGCATCGGTTCCGATAATAGATTGCCATCACTATCCATTTTTACCGCCATACAATACACGGTGCTTTTACGCTGAAATTGATAGAGCATGTAAAAATGATTGGCATAGGCCAAAAAGTCGGTTTGCATAAGCCTGTCAGGCATATTGAGTTGTTGCTTACCCAGTAGGTTCATGTCGCCATCAAACACCGAAATAGAATGACTTTCTCTGTAGTTTTTATACACTAAAATCTTTCCCCCTATTTTTCCGAGCACCTCAAAACTGTATGAACGAGGGTCGTCTTTATCGGGTTCAGAAAAGGTAATTTGCTGGGCTTTTAAGGCAAAAGGCAGCATAAGCACGAGTGTAAAAAGGAGTAAAAACGACTTTTTCATACCAAAAAGCTTTAGACCCTCAAAGTTAAGCTCCTTTATCAAGAACTAACTTACCAAAAGGTGAAATAAATCTTAAGGTGTA
>JBEGUD010000016.1:0-3295 GCA_041179065.1 Bacteroidota bacterium
TTTCAATGTCAAACCCATTAACCATTACTTTACCACTCGTTTTTTCACGGAGGGTTTCAATAATTTCAAGTGTGGTAGATTTCCCCGCGCCATTAGGGCCTAACATGCCAAATATTTCACCAGGATACACTTCAAAACTTAGCCCTTTAACAGCTTCAAAATCGCCGTAGTTTTTAGTAAGATTTTCAACTTTAATGATTGGCTCCAACATACGAACTGCTTTAATACGATAAAGATAGTGCTTAAGCTCAAGTTATTGTAACTTTGCGCACCAATTAGCGCATATGCAAGTACACCAGATATCGGCCCAACAAATTCAGTCTAAAGAAGCATTTTTAAAAACCCTAGCTGCCTGTACCCAAAATACTAGCGACATAAGTTCCGCTTCTAACAACGCATCAGCAAATAATGCTGGCGCAACCTGTTATTTAGTTGCAACCCCTGCCCTTATTGACGCCCCCCTTTCCGAAGTATCTAGTGCCTTTTTCGATGGCAACAAAGAAATTGCTTTACAATTATTTGAGGCCGTTAAAAACAATGTGTTTGCGCTCGTTGAGGGCATTTTATTAGATCAAAAAGCGGCTTGCATTTCACGTTTAGGTGATTTATTTACAGAAATTGAGTGGCTGCTACACGACAAGCCTGTGCGTGCCTTTCCTTATTACAAAGATCAAATCGTATGTACGGGTGCCGTTCTTGGCTCCGCCCTTTTTTATCATTTTTTATTAGAGCAGGGTGTTGATGCTGTTTTTGTAGACATCAGAGATTGCATTGTTACTTCCGATGATTTTGGTGGCGCGGGTGTTCTTGAAACCATTACGCAGGCAAGAATTCAGCAAAATTTTATACCTGGCCGCACGCATGTAACCCAGGCTGGCATTGGCGCTACCGATCAAAACGAAAACGCAATGTTAACAGCTGAGGGTAATGATTGGGTTTTAAAAACCATTAAGGGTTTATAAACCTGCCGGCGCCTCTATACGCTTTTGCAAAATATTTTTCAGACAAATCATTGATGGTTACACCTTTTGAGGTAGACGCGTGCACAAATTTATTGTTGCAAACATAAACACCCACGTGGGTAATAATCATAGACGCAGATACGGTATTAAAAAATACGAGGTCGCCTTCTTTTAAATTTTCTGTTTCTATTTTAGTAGACGCATCAAATTGTTGTTGCGAGTTTCTTGGAATTTTTACATTGTAAACATCACGTAGTATCACTTGTGTAAAGGATGAGCAGTCAATACAAGAATCGGTACTACCCCCAAAACAATACTGGGTTCCATACCATTTTTCCATTTGCGCTAACAACTCCAAGTTGGTTAAACTTGTTGGTGCAACGCCCAGTAAGTTGGCATATTTATTGGGTAATGAAAGCGCTGCGTCGTAAGCAATCCCCACATTTTTTTTAGGTTCTGTTTCCGCCACAGGTGGCGCCGTAACTTTTACGCCAGCAAGCTTTACTTCACCTGGCAAAACGGCTAAATTGTCTAAAAAGCCCCTTGGCATAGAGGAGCTGCTCCCCGCTTGTCCGCGCGCGCTCGATTGGTCTTTGGAGGTTAGCCTACCAAGTGATTTACAGCCCGAAAGCAGGAAAAGGCCCAAAACAGCAATTATATATACTTTATTTCGCATAAATATGGAACAAGTATAGGCCTAAAAACCAGTAAAATATGCCCCTGCGCATAACTTTTTAACAATCTGTTCCCCTCCCCTAAAATTGTGGATAACTGCACCCCAAAAGGTTGCCGCCGAGATAGGATATTTGGGCCATGCCAACTTTTTCACACTTACACGTTCATACCCAATTTTCACTGTTAGACGGGGCGGCTTCGGTAGAAAGATTATATGATAAAGCCATCGAAAATAACATGCCAGCACTTGCCATTACCGACCATGGTAATATGTTTGGTGCTTTTGAATTTGTAAGTCAGGCATGGAAAAAAACCAAGGTTGTAGGTAAAGACGAAAACGGAAAAGACATTCTAGAACCCATTGTTAAACCAGTGGTGGGTTGCGAATTTTATGTGGTAGAAGACCGTCACATCAAAACATTTACCAAAGAAGTAAAAGACAAAAGATACCACCAGGTATTACTTGCAAAAAATAAAAAAGGCTACGAGAATTTAGTGAAGCTTACATCGCTTGGTTTTATTGAAGGGATGTATAGCAAGTACCCGCGTATCGATAAAAAATTAATTGAAGAGTACCACGAAGGTATTATTGCCACCACCTGTTGTATTGGAGCTTATGTACCGCAAACCATTTTAAACGAAGGCCCCGAAAAAGCAGAAAAGGAATTTAAATGGTGGCTCGATTTGTTTGGCGAAGATTATTTTATTGAAATTCAGCGCCACAATATTAAGGAGCAGGAACTGATCAATAACACACTCTTACAGTTTTCAAAAAAATTCAATGTCCCTGTTATTGCTACCAATGACAGCCACTATGTAGATCAGGACGACGCCAACGCACACGATATTTTACTTTGTATCAATACTGGCGAAAAGCAGAGCACACCCGGTTTTGATGATTTTGTAAATGATGATGCGCAAATAAAAAATAGACGTTTTAAATTTCCCAACGATCAGTTTTATTTTAAAACGCAGGAGGAAATGGGTAAGCTTTTTAGCGATATCCCAGAATCACTCGACAATACCAACATGATTGTTGACCGGGTAGAAGTATTAAATTTAAAAAAGGATATTCTACTTCCGGCCTTCCCTATTCCAAAGGAATTTCAGATACATAAAGATGCCAACTTAAACCAGTGGGAGTTTCTACAACACATTACGCGCGAAGGCGCCAAAATGCGGTACAACGATGTAACACCTGAAATTCAAGAACGTTTAGACTTTGAATTATTTACCATTAAAACCATGGGGTTTGCGGGTTACTTCTTAATTGTAAGTGACTTTATTAAAGCCGGTCGTGAAATGGGTGTTTTTGTTGGACCAGGTCGTGGATCGGCGGCGGGTTCGGTGGTGGCTTACTGTATAGGCATCACCAATATTGACCCCATCAAGTACAACTTACTATTTGAGCGTTTCTTAAATCCAGATCGTAAGAGCATGCCCGATATCGATACGGACTTTGATGATGAAGGTCGTCAAAAAGTAATCGATTATGTAGTAGATAAATACGGCAAAAACCAGGTAGCGCAAATTATTACCTACGGTACCATGGCTGCCAAAATGAGTATCAAAGACGTTGCCCGTGTACTTGATTTACCACTCGCCGAAAGTAACGTGCTTGCAAAACTTGTCCCAGATAAACCAGGTACCGAACTTGG
>JBEGUD010000017.1:0-3311 GCA_041179065.1 Bacteroidota bacterium
CGATGGCTGCACATTTATCGCAAGTACAATACTGTGTATTGTCATCCTGACTAACAGATAAAACAGTGGCAGTGGGTCTGCGATTAAAAAATGCAGCTACAGAATCTTTAATAATTTGATATACTGTATCGTTGGATAAACAAAGTTGTGTAGGCTGTCTTTTATTTTTTACGAGCGCGTAAAATGTTGGATGATGTTCAAAAAAGTTTTTTTCTGGTAGAAACTTATTAAAAGTGTGTACGCGCGCCTCTGGTACAAATTTTGGAAACCCTTCGGTGGTTACTCTGCGTTTGGCAGCAAAAGACGGGTTGTCATAAAATAGTTTTGAGTGCACTGTTCTTGTTAATACAGCTGGGGTATAAGCATAAGACGCTGCAATACTAATATTTTTTGTTGTGGGAATTTTTTCTACACTTGGCGATAAAAACTGACAGCCTAAAAATTCTTCTAATAAAACATATACGGTTTCAAGTGTTTGGTAGGGTGTGGCACCTGTAATTTGAAGCTCATTTTTACGACTCACAATCGCATATTCATTTTTTGTAAGTGCCGCATAATTTGGACAAGCACTACCAATATAAATAACTGAATTTTTAGCATTTTTTTGAGTTGAAACCGAAATGCGTGCACCACTCATTTTAAAAACATATTCACTGAGTTCGCCCGCCGCTAAAAGTTCCTCTTTATCTGCATTTTCTGCGATTACAATAACCGCATTTGAACGTCCATTTTGTACCATCGAAAATGAGGGAGCTGTTGCTTTTTGGGCATTTACAAACAAACTGGTCATGCAAGAAAAAAGCACAACTAAAAGAGAAATTTTGGAGCGGAATAAAAAATTCATACAAAGTATTTTAGTACCCTAAATTTAAATTATTTCAATAACTCTATTCTAACCTTTTTTAAGCCTATTTGAACCGGTTAAAAAATAAATAATGGGTTCATTTAATAGTGGCGTAAATTAACTGCAAATAAAAATTCATGAAAAAAATATTGTTCGTATTTGCTATGTTTTGCTCAAGTGTATTACTTGCACAAAATGTATATCATTTCTCAAGTGGATTGGCTTCCGGAAAAACACACCAATATGGTAGAGAAGCCATGTATTCCGATGCCCTCGCTTATAGCTTATATAAGGGAGAAAGCAAACCACAGGAAGGATTACCGGTTTCGAGTGGTGCAAATACAAGCTGGACAAGTATTAAAGCAGATAGTGCGCACAATTTTAGAAGTCAGGCGCTTGCCAATGGTTATTTATACCTAACCTATAATGCGCCAAAAGCTGTTACTGCTGTGTTTATTGGAACAGGGCACTCTATGGTATTTATTAATGGAGCACCGCATGCTGGAGATATGTACCGCTATGGATGGATGTACATACCAGTTCAATTAAAAAAAGGAATCAATGAATTTTATATTCGCGCCGCAGGCGCTGGTAGGTGGGCATCCGTAAAAGCAATGCTTGATTTTTCTTTTAAGCCACTACAATTAAGTACCAAAGATGCTACGCTTCCATTTTTTATTGAAGGAGAAACCGTGACAAAAAAATGGGCAGGGCTTGTTGTTGTAAATAGTTCAAAAAATAATACAACAGGCATGAGCATCTCGGCAACTGTCGACGATCAAAAAATACAAACCAATATTTCAAATATTGCACAACATATCGCAAGAAAAGTAGCCGTAGAAATACCGGTACCAAAAAATGTAATCAAAGGAAGTTACAGAGTAGCGCTAACGTTAATGGCTAACAACCAAATTATTGACACCACATCCGTTGTGGTAACTGCTGTAAAAAATAATGAACACGCTTCCCATACTTTTATTAGTACTATAGACGGCTCTGTACAGTATTATGCAGTGGCACCTCAAGCAAACGACAATAAAACAAATCCAAGTTTATTTTTATCGGTACATGGTGCAGAAGTAGAAGCTATCTCTCAGGCAAGAGCCTACAAACCTAAACCGGAAGGACCCATTGTAGCACCTACCAATAGAAGACCAAGAGGATTTAACTGGGAAGATTGGGGTAGACTTGATGCACTTGAAGTTTTTGAGATTGCTAAAAAAATATACCAACCCAACCCACAACATATTTATTTAACAGGACACTCTATGGGCGGTCACGGTACATGGTATTTAGGTGCTACTTACCCTGGAAAGTGGGCAGCTATTGCACCTTCCGCAGGTTATCCAACCCTTGCTGCCTATGGCTCTCATGATGGTCTGGTGCCAAATGATACCAGCACGCCTGTTAAAAAAATATTGACAAGAGCAAGTACACCAAGCAATGTACTTGGCATGGTCAATAATTACAAAGCCAACGGTGTTTATATTTTTCATGGTGATGCGGACGAAACCGTTTCTGTGAACTACGCAAGACAAATGAAAAAAGTACTCGCCGAATTTCATCCTGATTTTAGTTACTACGAATATCCAGGTGGCTCACATTGGTTTAGTGATGAGAGTGTAGACTGGGCACCAATTTTTGATTATTTCAAAAGACATACCATTCCAGTAAGTAGCAAAGTAAATGTGATTGATTATACACTACCATCTACTGCTATTACAAATACCTATCACTGGTTACAAGTATTACAACAAACAAAAAGTTTTGATTATAGCCGCGTGCAACTTACGCGCAATATGAAAACAAAAAATATTACAGGTACCACCACAAATATTAATGCTCTTGCCATTGATACCAAAGATTTTGCAGTAGGCGATACCATTAGCATTGTACTAGATGGTAACTCCTTAACACATATTGTTAATTCAAGTGCGCTGGTTTTAGAAAAAAATGCAAGTTGGAACAAAGGGATGTCACCATCACTTACCAACAAGGGCATCCAAAGAAATGGTGGTTTAAAAGAAGCCTTCAACCATAATATGGTTTTTGTTTATGCGACTCATGGTACAGAAGCAGAAAACAACTGGGCCTTACAAAAAGCAACATATGACGCCGAAACCTGGTATTATAGAGGAAACGGTTCTGTAAGTTTAATTGCAGATAAAGATTTTAATACAGCTGCTTATCAAAATCAGGGTGTTATTTTATATGGTAACGAAACCACCAATACCGCAGCAGCGGCACTTCTTACAAACTGTCCTATTAAAGTAACAACTGGTAAAATTGTAATGGGCAGTACCGTATATGAAGGGCAAGACCTAGGTGCTTACTTTATGTATCCATCTCAAAATAATGGCATTACGAGTGTTGCACTTATTGGTGGTACGGGTGTGCAGGGTATGCAAGCAGCAGATGCCAATCAATATTTTAGCGGTGGTAGCGGTTTCCCAGACTTCATGGTTTT
>JBEGUD010000018.1:0-2500 GCA_041179065.1 Bacteroidota bacterium
GACAGCTACTATTCATGCTTCTTCTAGTCGTAAAATTTATTTGCTCTCAGATTTTCATTTGGGCGCACCTAATTATGATGCTAGTTTGGAGCGTGAAAAAAAAGTAGTTGCCTTTTTACAAACTATAGAGGACAGCGCCGCAGCTATTTTTATTGTAGGTGATATTTTTGACTTTTGGTTTGAATATGATCATGTAGTGCCTAAAGGTTTTGTGCGCTTACTTGGCCAAATAGCTAAACTCACAGATAAAGGAATTCCGGTACATGTTTTTACAGGCAATCATGACCTATGGATGCGTCATTATTTTGAGGATGAATTAGGTTGTAAAGTTTACCACAGTCCACAGGTCTTTAATTTTAATGACAAAGCCTGTTACATTGCCCATGGCGATGGTTTAGGCCCTGGAGACGCGGGGTATAAGTTTATTAAAAAAATATTTACCAATCCTATTTGCAAGTGGTTGTTTAAGTGGATGCATCCTGATATGGGAGTTGGTATCGCCAATTATTTTAGCCGAAAAAGTAGGGCAAAAACGGGTAATGCCGATGCACAGTTTTTAGGGGAAGAAAATGAGTGGCTGATTTGTTACAGTAAAGAGGTTTTACAAAAACAGCATTACGATTATTTGATTTTTGGACATCGTCATTTCCCACTTGATCTCACTATTGGTAATAGTCATTATATTAATTTAGGAGACTGGATTCAAAATTTTACGTACGCTAGTTTTGATGGTGAAAAAATAGAAATTGACAAATGGAACTAAAAATATTAGACAACACGGTACAGGCCTACCTTATTGTTATAGGTACCATATTAGTGACCCTCATTTTTAAAAAACTGATCTCTAAGTTTTTAGCGAGCAAGCTTTTTAAACTCATTACCAATAGCAAACACAATTTACCCAAGCAGTCTTTCTTAGATCTAGTAGTGCAACCATTAGGCACTTATTTGCTTTTAACGATATCAATGATTGCTATTGATAAATTAAAGTTTCCAGCTGCTTTTGAATTTACCATATATAAAACAAACACCAGACAAATTTTAGATGCACTGATGAATGGCGCACTGGTTGTTGTATTTATTTGGTTATGCCTTCGTGTTATTGATTTTATGGCGATGGTATTAGAAGAACGTGCAAATATTACCAAAGACCAACAAGACAATCAGCTCATTATATTTTTTAAAGATTTTTTTAAAGTCATCCTCATTATTATTGGTGTACTTCTTGTTTTAAAATTCTCTTTTAATAAAAATATAGGTAATATTTTAACGGGATTAAGTTTAGTGGGTGCGGCTGTAGCCCTTGCCACAAGGGAGAGTATGGAAAATTTAATCGCCTCTTTTATTATCTTTTTTGATAAGCCCTTTACGGTTGGCGAGCAGGTAAAAGTAAATGGATTTACAGGCACCATAGAAAAAATTGGCCTTAGAAGTACGCGTATTCGTACCAACGAAAAGACATACATTTCTGTGCCTAATAAACAAATGGTAGATACCATTGTAGATAATATTAGTTTACGTACACAGCGTAAAACCGAATTACAATTGGAGCTTTCTTTAAGTGCATCAGCTAGTACATTGCAAACTTTACTAACAGCGATGCGCAGTTATTTAAGTACCCAAAAAATTGATGGTTTTCAGGTGCATTTGTATGATACTGGAAAACATGCACATATTGTCATCGTAGAATATTTTTCATCTGCCACCGATGAACACGAAGCTTATTTAATGCTTCGCGAAAAAATAAATATGGCTTTGATTGAGCTATTAGAAACCAACAACATTGAATTAGCGGCTTCAAGTACCGACGTTGTAGTAAAGCAGTCTTAACCGCTATGTGTGCAGCAGCATGATTTAAATTAGTGAAGCCCTGCTTTTAATTCCAGTAAAAAAGTTTTGAACTTTGTTAGGGTTTGTACAAGCTGTGATTGTGTATCTGCCTGGGATTTGTTTTGTTTTAAATAAGTTCTCGCGCCTTCTATCGAATATTTTTTTTGACGGAGTAGAAAATAAATGATTTGTAAATTTTTAATGTCCTCTACTCTAAATAAGCGGTCGCCTTTTCTTGTTTTGCGTGGCTTTAAAATATCAAATTCATTTTCCCAATAACGCAGTAAAGAAGTGTTTACTTTAAACCAACTCGCTACTTCACTAATGGTGTAATATAATTTTTGCGATAATACTTTTTCGTCCGGAATTTCTATTAAATCAACTTCGGTATCTATTTCACTATATGATTTACGACCTCTTTTGCCTGCTATTTTTTCTATGGTAACACGGGGCTGTCTAGGTCTTTCAACATAAACAGGCTCATCAACATAAACAGGCTCATTAACATAAGCAGGCTCATCATAAGCAGGTTCAAGGGCAACAGATTCAGTAACAAATGGGGCTTCATCAATTGCTGCTACAATTTCAGGTTCTTCAATACTGACAACTGCAGTAGGTGGAGCAGGAACCGGCGTTTCCACAATCGAAGCGGCCTCAGGAACGGCCTTTG
>JBEGUD010000019.1:0-3385 GCA_041179065.1 Bacteroidota bacterium
TTATTTTTTTAATCCAATTTCACGAAGTCTTTCATCTAAATATTCACCTGCAGTTGCATCGGGGTATGCTTTTGGATGCTCGGCATCGATGCAACTATCTAAACAAGTTAAACTCATTTCACTTTTTGGATGCAAAAAAAATGGCATCGAAAAACGACTAGTATGCCAGTGCTCTTTGGGTGGATTTACAACCCTGTGTGTAGTGCTTTTTAATTTATTATTAGTGAGCCTTTGTAGCATGTCACCAACGTTCACTACAATTTGTTCAGGAAGTGAAGTTACACCTACCCATTCGCCCGCCTTTGTTAAAATCTGAAGTCCATCTGCAGAAGCTCCTACTAGCAATGTAATTAAATTAATGTCTTCATGTTGCTCTGCGCGTATTGCTGATTTAGGTTCCTGTGTAATAGGCGGATAATGAATGCAACGTAAAATGGAATTACCTTCTTCTATATGTGCATCAAAAAAATATTCGTCTAGTTCTAAATAAATAGCAATGGCTTGCAGTAATGCTTTTCCACTTTTTTCAAAATTACGGTACGCTTCAAATAAGGTATGATTGAGTGAAGGGATTTCAGGAACAACAACATTATCTGGATATTCCCATTTTAAGGGATGGTTTGCATCTACCGTTTGTCCATACTGGAAAAATTCTTTTAAGTCTGGCGCATCACTTCCTTTGGCATGTTCTGTACCAAAACTTGTATACCCACGCTGGCCCGCTAAACCATCAATTTGATAGGTTATTTTTTTTTCTAGCGGTAACGAAAAAAACTGCTGTACCTGATCGTATTGTGCGGCAATTAATTGATCAGGAATTCCATGGTTTTTTACAGCTACAAAACCAACCGTTTCGTATGCGGTACCAAGTGCTTTTACAAAAGAGGCTTTTTTAGCAGCGTCGCCACTTAAAAAATCTGCTAAATCTACTACTGGTATAGACATAAATATGTGATTATTGTAAGTATAAAACGCTTATTTATTAAAGGATATTGCAGCAAAGCAGCCCATAATTGTTTAATTTTGTCTTACCTATGATGAAACATACCCCCACAAACCTATTCTTTGTCATTGCCTTATCACTATTCGTGTCAAGTTGTAGCAACAGCTATCAAAAATTAGCGTCCAACTACCAGATTTCTAAAGACCCTAAGGGTCCCAATTATAGTGATGTAAGTTACTGGGCTGCCCACCCTGCTATTCATGACCCATCGGATAGCGTGCCGGCTCCATTACAAGCTTCTTATGAAAAGGACACAACTGTCGACGTATTTTTTATTCATCCAACTACCTATTTAGGCACCGAAAAACCATTTGGCCTTAACGCAGATATTACAGATGCTTATTTAGCTGCAAAAACCGATTATAGTCCTGTGCTTTACCAAGGAAGTTTATTTAATGTAGCTGGTAGATTATTTGCGCCACGTTATAGACAAACGCATATCAGTGCTTACTATCCTGTAACAGCTTCCGATACCACATTTGCTATTGCCGCTTTTGAGCTTGCCTATCAAGATGTAAAAGCTGCTTTTGAATATTATTTAGCCAATGAAAATAAGGGCAGGGCCATTATCATTGCCTCGCATAGTCAGGGTACTACACATGGGATTAGACTTGTAAAAGAATTTTTTGATGGCAAGCCATTACAAAAACAATTGGTAGCTGCTTACTTAGTGGGTATTCCAGTAAATCCAAAAATATATACCTCCATTAAGGCATGTGATACACCCAAGCAAACGGGTTGTATATGTAGTTGGAGAACTTATAAAGAAGGCTACACGCCACCTTTTATACAAAAAGAAAAATTTGAAGTAATTGTTACCAACCCGCTCACGTTTAACAAAACGATACCTAACGCCTCTTGGAAAGCCAATAAAGGCGGGGTTCTTACCAATTTTAATAAACTAGCCAAAGGTGTTGCACAGGCAAAAATAACGGACAAGGTTTTATGGACTGCGAAGCCTAAAATGTTTGGAAGCTTTTTAGTTAAAAATCCAAACTATCATATTGGCGATTACAATTTGTATTACGTGAACGTAAGAGAAAATGTTATCGAAAGAATGAAGGCCTATAAAAACGAGGTGCACTAATTTCCAAAGACGCTTAAAAATTTGATACGCATTATTTTTAGTTGCTCTAGGCTATAATCATTTTCATTGAGTTCTTGTTGCGCAACTTCCAATGAAGCGGTTTCACAACTTTTAAAGTATTCAATGATATCTTCTTGATCGTAGCTATCAAGCCATTCATCAATGGCATAATCTAAATTAAGTTTGGTGCCACTAGCTGCAATGGTTTCCATTTCTTCTAGTAGTTCGTCTAGTTTTAAACCCTTGTTTTTGGCAATGGTTTCGAGTGGGATTTTTTTATCTACATTTTGAATGATGTAAATTTTATTGTTGGCTTTGTTGGCCACGCTCTTCATGACAAATTCGTCGGGCTTCACAATATCATGCTCTTCTACATAAGCTGCAATCATCTCCACAAAAGGCTTTCCGTATTTTAGGGCCTTACCTTTACTCACTCCCTGACACCTTTCTAGCTCTTCTAGCGTGGTTGGAAATAAGGTAGCCATATCATGGAGCGAACTTTCTAGGAAAATAATAAAGGGAGGCAAACTCTTCTTTTTTCCTTCGGTTTGACGAAGTTCCTTAAGCATCTGAAAGAGTTTTTCATCTGCAGCGGCGCCTGTTTGCGCAGCTCCTTCTCCATCTTCATCATCGGCATTGGCGTCTTCAAATAAATTGTTGAGTACAATTTTGAAGCTGCTCGATTTCTTTAAAAACTTTTTGCCTTTGTCTGTTAATTTTAAAAGTCCGTATTCTTCAATGTCTTTTTGAATTAAATTTTCGAGGAGCATTTGTCTGATAAGACTATTAAAGAAGTGTGCGTCTTTGTCTTTACCAATACCAAATTCAGGTAACGCATCATGTCTGAACATTGAAATTTGTGGCGTTAAATGACCACTCACCATATTCACCACATAATCTGCTACAAAGCGTTCGTCAAGTGCTGCAATAACTTTTAATATTTTTACAACTTCTTCCTTGGCTTCAATAAGTTCTTTTGGATGTTTACAATTATCGCAGTTGCCACAGTTTTGTGTTGGCCATTCTTCTCCAAAATAATGTAATAATATTTTTCTTCTACAAACACCACTTTCTGCGTAAGCAACAGTTTCGTCAATAAGTTGATTACCCACTTCGCGTTCGCTTAATGGCTTATCGCGCATGAGGTGCTCTATCTTTGAAACGTCTTTATGAGAATAATATAATACACAAATACCTTCTAATCCATCACGCCCTGCTCTACCGGTTTCTTGGTAGTAATTTTCGATTGATTTTGGAATATTAAAGTGAATTACAAACCTGATATCTGGCTTATC
>JBEGUD010000020.1:0-3380 GCA_041179065.1 Bacteroidota bacterium
ATTTTGGATGAGCGCCACCGAAGTAACCCGCGATGTTTTTGATGTTTTTTTAAAAGACGAAAATACCTCTCAAAATTCTGATGTGGATGCGATTACTAGACCAAGTCCTCAATATGTAGATCTAACCTGGGGCATGGGTAAAGAGGGAGGATACCCTGCTAACAGTATGTCACAATATGCAGCATTCATGTTTTGCAAATGGCTCTATAAACAAACAGGTATTTTTTATAGACTACCAACAGAGGCCGAATGGGAATATGCAAGCAGGGCAGGAGCAACCTCGCCCTATTATTATGGAACCGATCCTAATATGCTTTCTAAATATGCATGGTTTCAAAAAAATAGCAATAATAAATACCAAAAAGTAGCTCAAAAATTACCCAATGCTTGGGGACTTTATGATATGCTCGGTAATTTAATGGAGTGGACCACCGATCATTATGTAACAAATAGATACGCTAGCATCGATTCAAAAAACCCAATAGTTGCCCCAACGAAAGGGGTGTATCCAAAGGTTTTACGTGGTGGATCTTTTTTGTCTGATGCAAGTATTTGTAGAAATGGGAAACGAATAAAATCGGATCCCATTTGGAATAGGCGTGATCCGCAAATTCCAAAAAGTAAGTGGTGGCTAACTGAGGCTAAAGATGTTGGCATCAGACTCGTAAGGCCATTACAACAGCCAACACCTGAACAAGTAGATCAATTTTTTTCATCTTATTTAATAAAATAAAAAACAACAGCCATATGTCAAATTCATCTTTTCATGACAAACGCAGAGACTTTGTAAAACAAGGTTCTATGCTTGCAGGTGCCATTGCAGCTGCGCCCCTAATTTCCAACGCCAACTTTTTTTCTGGTTCTGATGACGTTATCAAAGTAGCCGTTATTGGTTGCGGTGGACGCGGAACAGGTGCTGCCGTACAGGCATTAATGAGCAAGCAAAATGTAAAAATTGTTGCGATGGCAGATGCTTTTAAAGATCGCCTAGATGAATGTTATAAAAACGTAGCTGACGAACTAGCAAACGCAGGCGCTGGTACAAAGGGTACACTTGATGTTCCTGAACAAAGAAAATTTGTAGGTTTTGACGGTTATTTAAAAGCAATACCACTTGCAGATGTTGTGATACTTGCAACCCCTCCAGGTTTTAGACCCATACATTTTGAAGAAGCTGTTAAGCAAGGCAAACATATATTTATGGAAAAGCCGGTAGCTACAGATCCTGCTGGTGTTCAAAGGGTTTTGGCTGCTGCTAAAATTGCAAAGCAAAAAAAATTAAACGTTGTAGTAGGTCTTCAAAGACATTACCAAGATTCATACCGTGCGCTTTTTGCAAAAAAAGACATGATTGGAGATATTACATCGATGCAAGCTTGGTGGAATAATGATGGCGTTTGGACAAGACCACGTAAAGCAGGTCAAACCGAAATGGAATATCAAATGCGTAACTGGTATTATTTTGTGTGGCTTTGCGGCGATCATATTACGGAACAGCACATCCACAATTTAGATGTGATTAACTGGTTTAAAGGTGGGTATCCTGTAAAAGCGCAAGGATTTGGTGGAAGACAAGTAAGAAAATCAAAAGAGCACGGTGAAATATTTGATCATCACTATGTAGAGTTTCATTATGCCGACGGATCTATTTTAAATTCGCAGTGTAGACACATGCCAGGCACTTCTAGTAAAGTAGATGAATTACTAGTGGGCACCAAAGGAAAAATTTATTGTGATGCTGCACGTATTACTGATTTACGCGGTAAAACTATATTTCAATTTGATAAATCTAAAGAGCGTAATCCGTATCAAACAGAGCATGACGAACTTTTTGCCGCAATTGCAAAAGGTGAGTATAAATATGCCGACGCAGAAAACGGCGCATACTCAACCATGACATCAATTTTAGGCCGAATGGCTACCTATAGTGGACAAATTATTGATTGGGATAAAGCTATTAATTCGGGGCTTAATCTACATCCATCGGTGTATGCATTTGATGCAGCAGCGCCAGTTAATCCAGGACCTGACGGATTTTATCCAGTTCCGGTTCCAGGTGTTACAAAATACTAAACCGTAACAATTATAAAGCGGCTCCCTATTCTAGTAATAAGGAGCCGCTTTTTTTATTCTACAATTATTTCATCTATAAATTGAAAACCGCTTTGCAGTTTTGAAACAAACTTGATATAGCGAGCAGCGGTTGGTTTCATTTGTACTTTAAAATCTTTAAATAGTAAACTACTCTCTGTAGGAGATACCGTATTGTTATCTCTACCCTGATTGGTATAATTGAATCCATCCACAGAGGTTTGCACTTCTATGTATCTAGGCATATAAACACCTGGTCCAATAATTTGCATAAAATTAGCTTGCACTAAATGTATGGTGTCTACTTTTTGTAAATCAATAACCACATCCATATTCGTGGTAAAGCCTTGCCACTGTCCATCTTGGTAGGTTAAAGTTCCACGGTAACCATTTACAAGAGTGCTAGCTCCTGCTGCCGGGTAACCTTTGCTATAAGGGATATTATAGCTAACGGGTTTATTAAACGCTTTGTGAAAATTAATAAGTATAGAATCTGGCGCTGATTTTTTTGCATTAATAATAGCAGCCTTGATAGTTGCTTTTGCATCCATTAAAAATGCTCCAGCATAAACCTTGGAAGCTGTTGTTGGGTTCGTTCCATCGGTGGTATAATAGATGGTAGGTTTAAACTGTTCACTATTAAAACGGATTGTTGCAAAGCGAGTTAGAGTATCTATGTTAGCACTAATATCTACTCTATTAGAAGGCCTACAATAATTGATATTAAAAGCTTGTAATAGTGTATAGTGAGCGGTTAACTTTTCTTGAAACTGTGCCCAATTTTTTGTAGCCGGGTTACTCCATACCACTTCACTTAACGCAATGATGCGCGGAAAAATCATGTATGCAGCATGCTCCTGCGTAGGCACATATTCGGTCCATAAATTAGCCTGCGCGCCTTTTACATATTGTTGTTTGTCTTTTTCAAGTGAAGCAGGAAGTGGTTCGTATTCATACACTTTTTGAAGCGGTAAAAATCCACCAATGGCTTCTGGTTCTCCAGCAGGGTTTTGTTGGTATTTATCAAAATAACAGGTACCGCCCGGGGTCATAATTACATCGTGGTTTTGTCTTGCCGCATCAATACCACCTTGTTCACCTCGCCAGCTCATAACACGCGCACCTGGAGCAAGGCCACCTTCTAATATTTCATCCCAACCTAGTAGGTAACGTCCTTTACCCGAGATAAACTTTTCCATTCTTTTGATGGCATAGCTTTGTAGTTCATCCTCATCTTTTAGGTTATTATCCTTGATGCGCTTTTGACATTTTGTACATTTTTTCCAGTG
>JBEGUD010000021.1:0-7920 GCA_041179065.1 Bacteroidota bacterium
ATCCTTTTCCTAAAACAAGTGTAATCGCAAACACCAAAAGTAATGTTGGGATGCTCCAAATAACATTGATAAACCACATAATGCATTCATCTATCCAGCCTCTATAAAATCCAGCTAATGCGCCCAGTAAAATACCAATGGTGAGTGATAATAAAACAGCAATCATACCAACACCCAGGCTTACCCGAACGCCAATAATAAGGCGACTTAACATGTCTCTACCAAATTTATCGGTGCCTGCGTAATAGGTTTGATGAATAACTGGTTCTTTGGCAGCTAAGCTTAGTGGCATTACACCAGCTTCTGTAATGCCTTCATCAATATATTTCTGGTAATAAATAGAATCACCTTTTATGTGGTAAGAGGTAATTGGAATAAAGGTATTCGAGTCTTCTTTACCATTTAATAGCCTATCAAAAAATGAACCATTTGGTGTTTGTCCTATTCGTTTTACTTGAAGTAATTGAATATGAAAACCAGGCTTCATGCTTCCTATTTCAGGAATCATGCGGTTGGCGTTTGGGGAATGTTCGGGTGCAATAAAATAAGCGAATACCGCCATCAAAAAAGCAGCAGTAATAATATAGAGTGAAATGCTCGCTGGTTTATTCCGTTTTAGTTTTCTAAAAAAACGATCAGGTTCATGCTTAGTTACGGTGCGGCCTTTCCATTTGTAAGATCCAAAAGTGCCAAACCAACCAGCCACCACCGTATATACAATATGAAACGGTTGCATTAAGGCAAACCACCAGAATAGTTTTTGTTGCTTAAAAAATTTGGCAGCTGCATACATAAAAGGAATTTCAACCAATGTTTTACAGCCCATTAAAACAAGCCATGTATTGATATTACCTGTTTCTACAAGGTTAACGGGGAGGTATGCTAGTAAAGTAAAATTTACCAGATAAACCAGGAGTAATATCCAAAAAATAATTTTGTCTTGATAGCCCAAGGCCTTACTGGCCCAGCGTATCCGCTGTTGAATAAATAAACCCAATGTAGCACTTGGGGCCGTTGTAACCACTGCATCCTGCGCGTATAAGTATCCAATTTTTCCTGGATACGACCTTTTCATTTTATGCATCAGTAACATATCATCGCCACTGGGTAAATGATCGATACCACTAAATTTTCCAACGCTTTCAAAAGCTTCTTTACTATAACACAAATTAGCGCCATTGCAAAGTGTATGAGATCCAGAAGCAACAGCCGCTGCCGTAATACCTTGTAAACTAATAAAATCTAAAACCTGAAAAACTGATAAAAAACTTCCTGTGTTTTTATAGCTTACTGGCGCAGCTACCATTACGCAGTTGTGATCTTGAAGGTATGCATCGTAGCTAGCTAACCAATTATTTGTAAAATGGCAATCTGCGTCTGTGGTAACTATCCATGGATGATGTGCCTGTTCAATCGCAATTTCTATCGCTCTTTTTTTATACGCAATAATATTTTCATCTTTTGTAAAATCCTGTAGGCGCAGTAAGCGAACATTGTTATGTTGTAAAGCGAGAGATGCAATAATGTTTGCGGTTTCATCTTCCGAAAAATCATCAATTACAATCACTTCAAACAATTGAGTAGGGTAGTTTTGCGCCAAAATACCCGCTATGCAGGCTTCTATATTGGCGGCTTCATTGCGGGCCGGAATGACAATCGAAAACTTGGTGATGGGTGATTTGCCTTCAGCCACAAAAGCACGCATGCTCCAGTACCCTCTTGTGTACAAGGCCATTAATATGCCGTAGGCGGCTAATAAGGAAATGGTTACCGTAAAAAGGTACATCTAACAAAGAAAATCAATAATTGGACAGTTTGAACGGCTACCGCTATCATTTCAGAATTTTTCTTGGTTTTTTACCAAAAACAGCCGTACTTTGAAATAGTTGCATAACTAACTATATGTCAAACAACCAATTTAAAAGAGGCGAATTATACAGCGTTATTAATGGTATGGCGTCTACCGCTGTTGCCAGGCGTTTACAAAAAAACTTTAGACTCGCCGGTCTTGAAATTACCATTGAACAGTGGAGTGTACTCTATCATTTATGGAAGCAAGACGCGCTAAGTCAGCAAGAATTGTGTAACCGAACTTTTAGAGATAAGCCAAGTATCACGCGCTTACTAGACAACCTAGAAAAACAAAAATTAGTTAAGCGCATGCCTTCTAAAGATGATCGTCGCATTAATTTGGTGTGCTTGACAGAGTCTGCAAAATTATTACAAGATAAAACCATCGAGCTTGCCAATCAAACCATGGATGAAGCGCTCATTGGGGTTGGTAAAAATGAAATTGAAATAGTAAAACAAGTATTTCAAAAAGTATACGACAATTTATTATAAACGTCTTTTAAAATGATAGATATGGAAACTTCAAATCAAAAACCATTACTAGGTGGTGAGTGGATCATTAAAGAAAGTACGCCAGATGCTACTTTTATTCCAGAAGAATTTAACGAAGAACAACAGATGGTAAAAGATATGTGCGATCAATTTATCGACACAGAAATTTTGCCTATTGTAGATCGTATCGACAAACTAGAGGCAGGTTTAATGCCATCACTCATGGAAAAAGCCGGTGAACAGGGGCTTTTGTCTACTTCATGTCCCGAAGAATATGGCGGGCTTGGTAAAGATTTTATTACTTCTACTATTGTTAATGAAGCACTAGGTGGCGGCTATTCTTTTTCGGTGGCGATTGCAGCACATACAGGTATTGGTACACTTCCTATTTTATATTTTGGTACCGAAGAGCAAAAACAAAAATACATTCCTAAGCTTGCAAGTGGCGAATGGAAGGGTGCATACGGTTTAACAGAACCGAATAGTGGTAGTGATGCACTAAGCGCAAAAACAACGGCCGTTTTATCTAGTGATGGACAGCATTATATTTTAAATGGACAAAAATGTTGGATCACCAATGGTGGTTTTGCAGACGTCTACACCGTATTTGCAAAAATTGATGGTGAAAAATTTACTGGTTTTATTGTTGAAAGAGGTACCGAAGGTTTTACCCAAGGTCCCGAAGAACATAAAATGGGTATCAAAGGTTCTTCAACCGTTCAATTATACTTCCAAGACTGCAAAGTGCCTGTGGGTAACGTTTTAGGAGAAATAGGTAAAGGACATATTATTGCGTTTAACGTATTAAATATTGGTCGTTTAAAATTATGTGCTGCAACACTTGGTGGTGCTAAAAGAGCAACAACAGTGACTGTGCAGTATGCAAAAACAAGAGAGCAATTTAAATTGCCTATTGCCAAATTTGGCGCCATCAAACACAAAATGGCCGAAATGGCTATTAGAATGTGGGTGTGTGAAGCGGGTCTTTACCGAACCGCAAAATGGATTGATGATAAAGAACACGCTTTATTACAAGAGGGTAAAACATTTGCACAAGCATTACTTGGCGCTGCCGAAGAATTTGCAATTGAGTGTGCGATGTTAAAAGTATTTGGTAGTGAAGTACTTGATTTTGTGGTAGACGAAGGGGTACAAATTCATGGAGGAAATGGATTTAGTGATGAGTATCAAATTTCAAAAGGATATAGAGATAGTAGAATTAACCGCATTTACGAAGGCACCAACGAAATTAATCGTTTGCTTACCGTAGACATGGTGCTAAAACGCGCTATGAAAGGAAAATTAGACTTAATGACACCTGCTATGGCGGTGCAAAAAGAACTGATGAGTATTCCAGATTTTGGTGATTCCGATGACGCGCCTTTTGCAAAAGAAATTAAATACATCAAAAATTTTAAGAAAGCGATACTAATGGTAGCGGGTGCTGCTGTGCAAAAGCTAATGATGCAACTTGAAAAAGAGCAGGAAGTACTTATGAACATTGCAGATATGGCCATTGAGGTATTTCATACAGAGAGTGCACTACTTCGTGTAATGAAACTGACACAAAAAAATGGGGAAGCGGCTACAAGTATTGAAACAGATATTATGCGCACCTATTTATATGATGCAGCAGATCGTATCAATAAAGCAGGTAAAGACGCACTTAATAGTTTTGCTGATGGAGACGAGCTTCGCATGATGCATATTGGACTTAAACGTTTTACCAAAGTTGACCCGTATAATACCAAAGAGGCACGCCGTAGAATTGCAGACAAGTTGGTAGCAGATGATGGCTACAAGTTTTAATTGAATTCTATTTTTTGTATCTTGGCTACATGAATTATGTAAGGGCCATCCTATGTACCGTTATCTTTTTTGTTCAATCAGTTGCAGCGCAAAACACAGGCTACACTGGCTTTTGGGCCAGAACGGCGGGTAAATTACCAACGCTTGCTTATGGCTTAGGGGAGGACAGGCTCGGTGGCGCTAAAATGGGCTACCTTGATACGAGCGTCTTGCTTAAAGTAGTGGATACTGCAAAATCCATGTTTCAGGTGCAGCTTTCAAAAAATCATTTTGCCTACATAGACAAGCAGTTTATTGTAGTAGATACAACCGCACTTGACAAGCCACTTACGCCATTACCGTATACCAGTAATTCCATTATTGCAAAAGGCGATTCTTTATTTGATTACGTTTCTATTCGGCTACCAGAAAAACTACCGTATAAATCATGGATGGATATTAATCCATCTACTATTGTTGTAGAAATTTATGGTGTAGCATCCAATACCAACTGGATTACACAGCTCTCTAGTTTAAAAGAAGTAAAAAATGTTTATTACCATCAAGTAGAAGATGATGTGCTTAGAGTAACTATTGAATTACAACATAAGCAACACTGGGGTTATGCACTTTCATATAGTGCTAAAGGTCTCGAACTAATTGTAAGAAGGCAGCCACAAAAACTAGACCTTAACACCATGATTGTAGCCATTGATGCAGGACATGGTGGAACTAATGTGGGTGCAAGTGGAATTTGTACCAATGTTCAAGAAAAAAATGCCACTTTATTATTTGCCAAGGCGCTAGAGCAACATTTAAGAGATGCAGGTGTTGAAAACCTAATCATGACGCGCGCTTCAGATTCTTCGTTTGATAACAAGGACCGGATATTGTGGCTGCAAGCACAGCTTCCGCATGTGGTGATTAGTTTACATTTAAACTCCAGTGGCAGCCCATTCATTAGTGGCACCAGTACCTATTATAAGCATATTGGATTTAGACCCCTCACCCAAACTATTTTAAATAGGATGTTAGAACTGGGTCTTAATGAATTTGGCAATGTAGGAAGTTTTAATTTTGCATTAAGTCAACCAACTGAGTTTCCCAGTTGTTTAGTAGAAATAGCCTTTTTATCTAACCTGGATGATGAGCAAAAAATTATCAATCCCGACTTTCAAAAAGACGTGGCTAAAAAAATTCATGCCGGATTGCAGGATTGGTTAAAAAGAGTTGAACGTTAAAAAATTTAAAAGCACAATAATGGATAATTCAATACAAGAGTTTAATGATTACCGTCAAAAAATGAATGACGTTATTTTAAGTAAAGACAACCTCGTTTTAAAACGTTTATGGAATTTAGATACCAATACTTACGACGATGGTGCCCTCGATAAAAAAACAAAAGAAATGTTAGGTCTTGTGGCAAGTATGGTACTCAGATGTGACGATTGTATCAAGTACCACCTTCAAAAATGCCATGAGCTAGGCCTTTCTACAGCGGAGGTATATGAAATATTTGCAGTAGCCAACATTGTAGGCGGCACCATTGTTATACCACATACCCGCCGAGGCGCCGAATTTTGGGAGGCGCTGGTAAAAGGGTAAAAATTTTGTGTTCCTTATTAAATTTAGTCGGACCTTTAGGGCTCGAATCATTCAAATAATACCAGATGTCTACAGATACTATTACCGAAGCACCTATTTTAACCGCTAAAGATTTTGCAACAGATCAAGAGGTTCGTTGGTGCCCAGGCTGTGGAGACTATTCTATTTTGGCCCAGGTTCAAAAAGTGATGCCAAATATTGGCGTTCCCAAAGAAAACATTGTCATTATTAGCGGTATTGGGTGTAGTAGTCGTTTCCCTTATTACATGAACACATTTGGTATGCACTCAATTCATGGACGTGCAACGGCAATTGCTAGTGGTTTAAAAGCCACTAGACCCGAGTTAAGTGTTTGGATTGTAACTGGTGATGGAGATAGTTTAAGTATTGGAGGTAACCATACCATTCATTTATTACGTCGAAATTTTGACGTGAATATTATGATGTTTAACAATCAAATTTATGGTTTAACAAAAGGGCAATATTCACCAACTTCCGAAGAACATAAGATTACAAAAAGTACACCTTACGGAAGTATCGATCATCCATTTAATCCAGCTGCATTAGCACTTGGTGCCGATGCAAGTTTTATTGCGCGCAGTATGGATCGTGATCCTAAGCACCTGCAAGCAATGCTTACACGTTCACATCAACACAGGGGCGCTTCATTTTTAGAAATTTACCAGAACTGCAACATCTTTAATGATGGTGCTTTTGAAATATTTACAGAAAAAGCAACCAAGCAGGAAGAGGCTCTCTTTTTAGAGCATGGTAAGCCATTAATTTTTGGTGCTACCCAAAATAAGGGTATCAAATTTGATGGATTAAAACCTGTTGTTGTAGAACTTGGTGAAGGTGTTAGTGCCGATGATTTATGGATCCACGACGAAAGAGATTTTTATAAAGCACAAGTGCTGGTTCGTTTATTTGACTCTCCTAATAAACCGGACGGACATTTCCCAAGACCTTTTGGTGTTTTCTTTGAAACCGATAGAGCTTGTTACGAAGACGTAATGGCCATGCAAATTGAAGAAGTGATCGCTACAAAAGGAAAAGGTGATTTGGATAAAATGCTACGTGGCCGCGAAGTGTGGGAGATCCTTTAACATGTTATTAGAAATACATCCTAACAACCCCAATCCGAGACATATTGCAACGGTAGTAGACTGCCTTAAAAGTGGCGGTATCATTGCGTATCCCACGGATACCATATACGGGTTGGGTTGTGATATTTTCCAGCCTAAAGCCATCGAAAAAATTGCTCAAATTAAAGGGGTAGATCCAGCCAAAGCGCAATTAAGTTTTGTTTGTGCCGATCTTTCCGATTTAAGTAAATACGCTAAGTCTATTTCAACACCGCTTTACCGTTTATTAAAAAATTATTTACCAGGACCTTTCACTTTTATTTTACCAGCGAGTAAGCAAGTGCCCAAGCTTTTGCAAAATAAAAAAAACACCATCGGACTTCGAATACCGGATAACAATATTGCTAGTGCCATTGTATCTGCGCTTGAACATCCAATATTATCCGCGTCTTTACCTGGTGAGATGGTAGAAGATTACACAGATCCATATGTGATTCATGAAAATTTTGAAAAGCTTGTGGATATTGTTATTGATGGGGGTATTGGTGGTATGATTCCTTCTACTATTATCGATTGCACCACCGACGATTACACCGTCATCAGAGAAGGTGCGGGGGTGTGGGAAGGATAGCAAAACTTTTTCTATGGTGTTCGCATAATCCGTGTACCTCAATAGCTGCGCGGTGTACAGCCGTTCCGTATCCCTTGTTTTTATTCCACCCATACACAGGGTATGCCTTGTGCAATGTGTCTAAATAAGCATCTCTATGTGTTTTTGCTAAAATACTCGCAGCTGCAATTGATGCATATTTTCCATCGCCTTTAACAATGCAGGTATGGGGTAATTTTTTATAGGGTTTAAAACGGTTGCCATCAACAATTAAATATTTTGGCTTTTTTTTAAGTGCATCTACTGCTAAGTGCATCGCTTTTATAGATGCTTGTAAAATATTGATCTCATCAATTTCAATATTTGATACACTTGCAACCGCCCATGCAATGGCTTCTTTTTCGATGATGGGTTTTAAAATGGCTCTATTTTTTTCGGTTAATTTTTTGCTATCATTTAAAAGCGGATGGTAAAAATCAGGTGGCAAAA
>JBEGUD010000022.1:0-16979 GCA_041179065.1 Bacteroidota bacterium
TTCATTATCCCAATTATTGCGCACTGAAATAGGCTTTGGTATTTCTATAACAATTTCTGGCTGTCTTTTGTTGAGTTTAAAAGAACCCGTATCCCAGACCCCGTTTTTATTGGTATCAAAAAGTATCCTGAGTTCGTAACTGCCCGGCTTATATCTTTTAATAACGAGTTGATTGCTGTTTAAAGCATAGCTATTGATCACTTCATTTCTTTCAATGATTTGTAAAACGGGATGTCGTGTTGTATCGATAGTAGGAAACTTAAATTTAATAAGTCCGTAGTCAACTTCTTTTTTGGTATAAAAAGATAGCGTATCAGATTTTGCGGTGGTATTACCTAGGCTGTCTGTGATCGCGCCCTTTGGTAGTAGTAGTTTAAAGGGTTCTGCTGCTGGCCAGTTGTAGCCAATACTTAATGTAGTAGCGGCGCTATCTAGGGTAAGTGTATATCCTTCTTTGGTTACAAAATTGGTATCAATAAGCTTAATGGCAGCCGTATCTTTTATTGTAATTTTTTTTGCAAAGGTTAGTTCCAATGGTCCTAATAAGTCTTGCTCACCATTGTTAAATGTAGTATTGTATTTTAAACGCTTGTCTTCTTTGCTGTCTTTACTACTACTGCTTGCGTATATCTTTTTTTCTATTTTTTTAAATTCTTCAAACGCATAGATGGTATCTGATTTTGTTTTTTCAGACACCGTTACAGGGGCATTCAAAAAACCAAAATAATTGGTACTGTCATCGTACTTTCTAGAAAAATTAGTAGGGATTACATACGCTGCATAAGTACCTGGTGCTAAATTTTTAAAACTAAAATTTCCTTTACCATCAACGCGGGTATAATACCTAGGGGTGTTTTTGTAGATAGAAGTGTCGTTTACATTATTGTGTAGTACTACAATCAGGGTACTATCTACTTTTCCAGTAGCAGCTACAATAATATGCCCGCTATAATTTCCATTGTCGATTGTAGGTCCGGTCGAAAAAATATACCTAAAATTCCTCGCCATATTTGACTCGTTAACATCTACCAATGCTTTTCCAAAATCCAACGTATACGTCGTGTTTTCTTCTAGAGAGTCTTTAAACTTAATGGTAACATTTTTAAGCTTATAGTCGATAATGGGCGTGTTTTTAACAGTAGGCGAAACAATCAAATTTTCTTGTAAGCCCTGTAGCGTAACATACTCGTCAAAACTGAGCATGAAATTTTTGGTATGTACATTGGTAGCAGAATCTTTGGGTAATGCGACCACTAATTTTGGAGGCAAACTATCTCTAGGGCCTCCACCTGGTGGAATAATATTGGCACATCCTGTTATGTACAAACTTATAAGTACAAAAAAAACGGCCGCACCAATTGATTTAAACATCTTATGTATTGAAAACGCAAACATAGGCTAATCTCCAGATTCGTCCTGCTCTTCATTTAATTCATGAAGCGCTATGGATATCTTATTTGTTTTGACAAAATTACACCAATGACATTCGTTTTTGCCACAACCCGTATAAAATTCCTTGTTTTTAATTTTTTGCCATACGGTTTCTATCTGGTGTGTTACGGTAGCAATGTCCTGTGGCGTTACCACTACTTTTTCTTGCTTATATACACCTTGTTTATCGGGCTCAATAAAGTCAAATGTGGCGCTTATGGCCTCCCAGTCTTTGGAAGGATAGTTGTCTATTAATATTTTGTAGAAAACAGCCTGTCTCCAATAGTCACCTCCATTAGGATCTTTGTCGTTGGGTGGTTTTATTTTGGGTCTGGCTTTGTCAATATCTCCCGTTTTATAGTCTACTACATTTACACTTTTGCCATCAAATTCTATTTTGTCTAGTTTCCCTTTTAAAGGCACACCTTTTACCACTACATTTCTAATATTGGTTTCGGCAAGCATCACTTTATTCCAACTATTAATATTGGCGTCGTAGTAGCTCGTTAATACGATTTCACCGTACTCTATTTTTCTATCAAATTGTTCTTTGGTAAAATTTTCTCTGTGGCGGTGCATGTACCAATTAAAATCGGCAATAAATAATTCTTTGGATTGAAAAACGTTGTTGTTTTTTTGCATTTTTTGAAAAAGCATTTCAAGTGCAAAGTGAACCGCCGAACCAAATTCGGTGGCTTCTGATTTCCCAGAAGGAACCCGAACTAAATTGTTATAGTAAAATTGTAAAGGACATTTTAAATAGTTGTTGAGCGCTGTTACGTTCATCACAAACTTATCAAGGAGTGTGTTTACAAAATCAGCTTCTTCTTTTTCAATTTCTGGGGCCTGTTCTTTAGTAAACCCAATCAGTGCAAATGCACTTAATTCCTCCTCGGTAATATTTATTTTAGTAGGCAGGAGCCCATAGCCGTCGATAATTTCAGCTACAAATAAAGATGGTTCAATTTCTTTTCCGTCATTTTTATACTGGGTATAGCTTATGTTTAAATGCTGTGCAGCCCTTGTTAATGCTACATAAAATAGGCGTCTTAGCTCTTCTTCTTCTTTGTGTGACGGGCCAGATACAAAAATGGTATCAGGTAAATGATACCCACCACCTGGCTTCTTTTTCTTTTCCCAATTGCTGGCGTTACAGCCCACAAAAAATACATGCTCAAACTCAAGTCCTTTGGAACCGTGTGCAGTTAATAAATTTACGGCCGCGTTACTTCCACTTATTTTTGCTAGTGGAAGCACAAGTCCTTCTTTGTTCATGAGTGAAAAAATAGTAACAAGTGCTTCTAAAGTGAGCCTTGGATTTCTGCGGGTTTCTTCTTTAATAAAATCAAAGAGTCCAGTTAATAATTTTAATTCCCAATGCTTATCAGGACTTTCCATGATGCAGCGTAATAGTCCCGATTCTTTGATACAGTTTTCAAATACTGTTTGCAAGGTTTCGTTGGGCACATCGCCAATTACTTTTTCTATAAAAGTAGCGGCTGCTTGTAGGCCTGGAATTTCTTTCGAAAATAAATCTTCACCTTGGCCACTTAGTTTTTCTGATATGAGCCTGCGTAACGATGTTTTATGATCTCCAAATCTTCGATCTGCAACAGCTGCGCTCAATTTTGCAATTTCGATAGGAGGTATTTGAAACCAGTCAAAATGTAAAATTTCAAATAGTAGGGCATCACCACCGTATGGTATATCATGCTCAGCGGCTAAATACGTGAGTAGCTTAATTAATTTTTGTGGCGTTGGTTGGTGTAAAATATTAACGCTTCGTTTGCTGTAATAGGGAATGGTTTTTTCCTTAAAATAAGTGGCTAATTCCTCTCCGTACTTGTTTTCTTTATAAATCACAGCAATTTGCCCAGGGGCTGTACCACTGCTTATCAGGGCTTCTACTGCATTCGTAATACCAATCATTTCGGCCCTTGGCGATTCGTAAACCTGAATAAGGGGTTTATGTGTAAGGGCTACCAAATTTGTGTTGGATGCTACTAAATCCTTACTTAAGCCTTCAATTTTTTTGACAAGCCTTTCTTCGTTTTTATCGATAAGGGTTTTTGAGACGTCTAATATGGACTGCGTAGAGCGGTAGTTATTCGTAAGTACCACCGTTAATAAGCTATCCGAAAATTTTTCTGCAAAGGCCTGCATGTTTTCGATGTTCGCACCCTGAAAACGGTAAATACTTTGGTCATCATCGCCTACAACAAAAATATTGGGCGTATCCCAAAAGCTAATAAGTTGTTCAACCAGTTTGTTTTGTGTTCCGCTGGTGTCTTGGTATTCGTCTACTAAAATATATTGGTATTGTTCTTGATAGCGAACGAGTAAGTATTTGTCTTCATCAAATGCACGAATTACCCAATTGATCATGTCATCAAAATCGTATCTGTTTTTGGCCCGCATCATTTCTTGAAAAACTGGGAAGGCAGCAACTGCAGCCTTTAATTTCTCCATTTTTTCTTTCTCTTCTTCTACCTTACTTTCTTTTAAGTCACCGGCCTTAAACCCTTTGTAGGCGCGCTTATACACAAATTCTTCTCGGTTGGGTATATCTGTAATATAGTGATCGATACAGCTGTAAATATAATCGGGCGTCCACCCTTCTTTTTTCATGGTAGAAAAAAGATGCTGTAAATTATTGATCTCAAAATATACGTCCCCTCTGTATCTTTTTAATGGATGGTTTTTTGGAAACTCGTCAATTAATTTTTTAAAGAGTGCAATTTTTTCTAAATCAGAAATAGGATCTAAACTTGTTTTTTCAAACAAGGATAAATTTTCTTGTATAATGTCATTGCAAAAAGCATGAAAGGTGTATAGGTTTACTTTGTACGCATCTGGACCAATAAAATCGAGTAATCTTTTGCGCATCGCCACAACGCCAGCATCTGTGTAGGTGAGGCATAAAATATTTTCAGGCCTAGTGTCGCTTTCTAATAATATTTTCCCAATACGTGCGCCTAGTATTTGTGTTTTTCCAGTGCCCGGACCGGCAATCACCATAACGGGCCCTTCCATATTGTCTACTGCCCTTTTTTGTGCTGGGTTAAGCCCCTGCATCATTTTATCAAAAGCGGCTTGTTGTTCTACTTTAGTGATCATAGTTAAAGGTAAAATTTCTATGGTTACTTATTATGGCTACTCCTGTTTATTTAATGAAATAGGTCAAACAATTGCCCTTTGATTTTGTTGTAAGCTAAACTGCTATCATGTCCAAAGTATATACGATCAAAACAGTTCAAAAAGTTCCTATTTCACTAGAGGAAGCTTGGGATTTTTTTAGCAAGCCCTCTAATTTGGCTGCTATTACCCCAGACAACCTCGGTTTTAATATTATTAGCAAGTACCATGGCGAGCGTATGTACCCGGGTCAAATTATAGAATACACCGTTAAGCCTGTGCTTGGTATTCCATTATATTGGATGACCGAAATAACCCATGTAGAAGACCACAAGTATTTTGTGGACGAACAGCGCTTTGGACCCTATACCATGTGGCACCACCAGCACCATTTTAAGCAAGTTGATGGCGGTGTAGAAATGACAGACATTGTACATTACAAACTACCCCTGTTTTTTTTAGGTGATATCGCTCATGCTTTATTTGTGAAAGCACAGCTTACCCATATTTTTGATTACCGCTTTGAAGCGGTAGAAAAAAAATACGGTAAACTTTAATTGAGTTCTACAAGACCGCTAACGTTGTTGTTGAGATCAACAGATCCCACATAAAGTTTTTCATTTTTCTTATGAAGAATGCTTGTGATATCTATGGCACTTGTTTTGTTTGCTATTATTAGTTTTACCAACTGCGCATTTTTAGCATTTGCTTTTACGCCCATTCCACAAGAAAAAATACCAAAAGATTTTATTTTTTCTTTTCCATTATAATTTACAACAAAATTAGTGGCGCCCTTTTTTTGAATAGAAGGTGCATCAGGTGCTATGTCATCTAACCAAGGCATTGGAGGCACAAGAGCCGGATATTTGTAGTAATTATTTTGCAAGCTATCATTCCAACCGTTTGGATTTTTTGCAAAAGTGCTGCTATTGTAAAACACGCTGCCTTGTGTGGTTTTAAAAGCGCGTAATAAATTGATTTGATCTGGAATTTGATCTTTGCTCTTCCAAGCATCGTTGGTACCTGCTCTATAAATGCCATGCCCAATGTATAAGTGTTTACCATAAGCATAGTCGTTCCACCATTTTAAAAGTACATCATAGTCTGCAAGCTTGTGTCCACGCTCCCAGTATAATTGCGGTACTACATAATCAATCCAACCTTTTTCTAACCATAGTAAAATGTCGGCATATAAATCATCGTAGTTGGTTTGTCCACCTTTTGTTTCACTACCACGTGGGTCCTGTGTTTTATTTCTCCAAACACCAAATGGGCTAATGCCAAATTTAACGCGTGGGTTGGTTGCTAGTATTGCTTTTTTAAGTTGTACAATAATGCTATCACAGTTACTTCTTCTCCATTCGTCTTTAGACAAACCCTTTCCATATTTTGCAAAACTTGCTTGGTCTGGGAATTCTTTTCCAGCAATACGGTAAGGATAAAAATAATCATCCATGTGTACCGCATCAATAGCGTATCTATTTACTAAGTCTTTTACAAGTGCCGCTGTATGTGAACGAACGGCTGGTATTCCTGGATCAAAATATTTTTTATCTCCATAAATCAAAAACCATTCGGGACGCTGTTTGGTAATATGATTTTCTGCCACCGATGATCTGTTGACATTAAATACAGCACGGTACGGATTAAGCCATGCATGAAATTCCATGCCACGTTTGTGCGTTTCTTCAATCATAAAAGCGAGCGGATCATAAAATGGTTCTGGCGCTAAACCTTGTTTACCCGTTAAATATTCTGACCATGGTTCAAAGCTAGATGGATACATCGCATCGGCTGCAGGACGCACCTGAACAACTACTGCGTTCATGCCATTTTTTTGATGCATGTTTAATATGCTGATAAACTCTTGTTGCTGCGTTTCTACGGGTAGCCCACGTTTGCTAGGCCAGTCAATATTTTCGACAGTTGCAATCCATACACCTCTAAATTCAAAATTGCGAACGGGCTGTGCCAATAAATGAAAAGTGCTTACAAGTAGCACTAAAAGTATTGCTGTTTTTTTCATGCTTTAAAGATAAATTAGGATCCCTATGTGCGCGCCTTTGTGGATGAATAATGTGGCGCGGGGCTAGTAATTAACAATTGCTACAAGATGCTTTGAAGTGGGTTAGTCTTCCCAAACACTCAAGCCTTCGCTGCAATTGGAGCAGATATCGATAGACTTTCGAGAGGTCATTAAATTTTTTCTAAAAGCATGGTACTCCTTGCTGTCCCAAACTTCTGTAAAAGATTTGTTTTTTAAATTACCGAGTTGGTGGGTAGCGTCTTTATCAAAGCAGCATGGTACCACTATTCCATCCCAGGTAATTACATTGGCATGCCATAATTTCCAGCAGTGATTACCCAGTCCATTTTTTACCTGCATTTGTCCAGTACTGTCTTTTTTATACCTGCTATATTTTTGATTGGTAGGAATGAGCCCGTGCGGGTCGTTCGCGTAATCATATACCTGCGCGGTTTTAAATCGTACGGCGTCTACACCGATTTCTGCGCCTAATGCTTTAATGTCTTCAATTTGATGTTCATTGGGCTTGACCACTAAAAACTGAAAGAAAATAAAAGGCGTTTTGCTCTTTAGTTCTTTTTTCCATTTAACAATGTTTCGGGCGCCTTCCATTACTTTATCGAGCTTTCCGCCAACCCGGTATTGTTGGTATACTTCTTGAGTGGTTCCGTCAATAGATATAATAAGCCTGTCCAGTCCAGATTCCACCGTTTTTTTGGCGTTTTCTTCGGTTAAGTAATGAGCATTGGTGGATGTGGCGGTATAAATCCCCTTTTTGCTCGCATAAGACACCATGTCTAAAAAGGCAGGGTTTAAATAGGGCTCTCCCTGAAAGTAAAAGATCAGATAAATCAAATCTTTATATACGGAATCGATGGTTTCATTAAAAAACGAGGGCTGTAGCATCCCGGTAGGCCTCGTAAAAGCCCTTAACCCGCTTGGGCACTCTGGACAGCGCAGGTTACAAGATGTAGTGGGTTCAAATGAGATGGAAATTGGCAGGCCCCAAACTATGGGTTTACCGGTGAAACGGCTTAATTGATAGCTGAAATACACTTTTGCTCCATTCCATAACCTGCGTGGGGTAAGTTTGGATAAAAAGTTAATAGAATCGTTGTAATTAAACTGCGGCACGGTGTAAAGTTAAGGCAAGCAACCAGATTATAAGGCTCAATTTAGTAGGGCCCGTTTTAACAAATAATTTGTAAGGTTTATTTTATTTATTGAGAAAAAAGTAGGAAATTTATTAGGACTTTAAGTTAAAGGTCACCAACAAAAATTCTTTCAACTTTTTCTCATAAGCAGTTAGTTTTGGTTATGGCCCCAATTTCCATTGGGGCCTATTTTTTTGACTTTACTTTTGCTTAGATACACTTAGTGCAATAGCAAGCGCACCAAGGCATCCAACCATGTCCGCTAAAATATCTGCTCCTTCAAATGAACGGTTCGCGACAAGGTCTCTTTGAACAAATTCCATGGCAACACCATATAAGATACCGGCTATTGATACCAGCCAATACCATCCTATTTTTTGGAGGTTGGTAAGAGTGCTCTGAAATGCTGGGTAGTGGAATAAAATGCATAGCATACCAAACATGCCAATATGCACGATTTTATCGAACTGAGGGATATGAATAAAAAACCATCCACTTGGAACCGAGGATCCAGGTAAAGTGAGTAAGAATAGACTAATCCCTAAAAAAATAAAACCAGGTAAGAAATGTAGTTTTTTCATTTGGGTTACCCAACAAGGGCTGCGTAAGCTTCGCTGCTCATTAAAGCGGCTACGTCTGCTGGGTTGCTAACGGTCATTTTAACCATCCAGCCATCACCATAAGCATCTGTATTAACAAGCTCCGGTTGTTTTTCCAATAAAGCGTTTACTTCTGTAACGGTTCCTGCAACAGGTAAAAATAAATCACTTACTGTTTTTACTGCTTCTACGGTACCAAATACTTCCTCTGCAGCAAGTGCTTTACCAACAGTATTGATGTCGATATATACAATATCTCCAAGTTCATGCTGTGCAAAGTCTGTGATACCAATGGTTGCAACGTTTCCGTCTAATTGTATCCACTCGTGATCTTTGGTGTAATGTAGGTTTGCAGGAAAATTCATAGTTGTTTATTTATAGGTTGCAAAGATTGCATATTTATTCAAATTGACCAATCATTTGATCAACTAGTTTTAAAGTCCCTCTTTTTCAAAATAGAGTAGAACGTGGTCTTTTAAAAAGTTTTCTTGATCCGGGAGGTGCATCACCGGCAGTTCCTTTATTTGCTCAAAATGAGGCCATCCATCAGGGTCTTTTCCGGCAAAACGGTAATAATCGCTAGCGCTTAATACGGTACAAACCGCCACGTGCATGAGGTCCTGTTTTTGCTCTTTAGATATCTTTTCTTGGATAAAACCGGTCTCCTGCATGCCAATTAAGAACAAAACACCCTCTAAATCGGGCTTTTTGCCAAAACGGTCCAGTAATTTGGCCTCTAATTGCCACCATCTTTGTTGTAAATCGTCTGTTGCAAAGCTCATAATGCAAATGTAAAGCCCAAAGCAGTGCGTACATCAGCTTTCAAAAGTTATCTTTGCAGAAATAGTTGATTTTATGTTACAGTTGAGTGTTTTAAGAAATGATCCTGCCTTTGTTAAGGAAAGATTGGCGGTCAAGCATTGTAAGCAGTTAGATTTAGTGGATTCTATTATTGCACTAGATGACCAGCGCAAAAAATTACAATTGGATTTTGATACTACACAGGCAAAGGTAAATGCGGCGTCTAAAGAAATTGGAAAGATGATGGCTTCTGGAAATGCAGCTGGTGCAGAAGCGATAAAACAAGAAGTGGCGGGATGGAAAGAAAGTTTAGATCCTATTAAAACACAAATGGCGGAAATTGAAACGTCATTAACCAATCAATTATTACAACTACCTAATTTACCTGGAGCACCTGTGCCTATTGGTAAAACACCAGAAGACAATGTGGTGGTAAAAACAGGTGGACCCACTGCCACTTTACCTGCAGGTGCGATGCCACACTGGGACCTCGCAAAAAAATATAATTTAATTGATTTTGATTTAGGTAATAAAATTACGGGGAGTGGATTTCCAGTATATATTGGAAAGGGTGCAAAATTACAACGCGCACTCATTCAGTATTTTTTAGATTTTAATACAGCTGCTGGTTACACCGAATATTTACCGCCATTTATGGTGAATGAAGCATCTGCATTAGGTACAGGACAACTTCCAGATAAGGAAGGACAAATGTATTATATGCCAGCGGATGATTTTTATATGATTCCAACTGCGGAAGTTCCAGTAACCAATGTGTACCGCGACGTGATTGTTAAGCCTGAAGAATTCCCGATTAAAATGACTGCGTACTCTCCATGTTTTAGAAGAGAAGCAGGAAGCTACGGAAAAGATGTGCGTGGATTAAACCGTTTGCATCAATTTGAAAAAGTTGAAATTATTCAAATCGTAGAACCAAGTACTAGTTATACGGTGCTCGATGAGATGGTGGCACACGTAGAAAAACTAGTAGCTTCTTTAGAATTACCTTACCGCATTTTAAGACTCTGTGGTGGAGATATGGGTTTTGCAAGTGCTATTACTTATGATTTTGAAGTATACAGTGCAGCACAAGAACGCTGGTTAGAAGTAAGTAGTGTTTCAAATTTTGAAGCCTATCAAACCAACCGTTTAAAGTGTAGGTTTAAAGACGAAAATGGAAAAATGCAATTTGCGCATTCATTAAATGGGAGTTCATTAGCACTTCCGCGCATATTAGCATGCTTATTAGAAAACCACCAAACTGCGACAGGTATTGCGATACCGGCTGCACTACAATCATACTTTGGCGCTGCCACAATTTAAACAACTTACTATGCTTACCAAATGGGCTAAAAGAATTGGATACACCGTATTAGCTGTATTTATTTTTATCAATATTATTGCCGCGTTTCAGGCCTATAAATTTACCCATTTTTATGCGGGTGCGCCAAAGCCAAAAAAGCCTTCAGAAATGTCTGGTTCAGAAAAAGCCAGTGCTATTTTTTTTGGTGTACAATATCCAAAGAGTAAAGTGGTGGATTCTTTTTTAGTAGCACACGATACAGTTTTTCTTACAACGCAGGATAGCGTACGTTTAGAAAGTTGGTATGCAGCTGCAGATACTTCTAATGGAAAAATTCCGCGTGGTACTGTGTTAATGTTTCACGGACATGGCAGTAGTAAAAGTGGCATCATTGCAGAAGCTACTGCGTTTCATGAAATGGGTTATCATATTATGGTAACAGATTTTAGAGCGCATGGCAATAGCGAAGGCTCTACTACTTCTATTGGTATGTATGAAGCGCGCGATGTAAAAGCCGTGTATGATTATGTAAAAACAAAACAAGAAAATAATATTGTGCTCTATGGTATTTCTATGGGCGCTGCTACGATTACAAAAGCCGTTTCAGAATTTGGTCTTAAGCCTTCTAAAGTAATTTTGGAAATGCCTTTTGCAACCTTACAAGACGCTGTGGCAGGACGTATGCGTACCATGGGTCTTCCATCAGAACCATTAAGCACACTGCTAACTTTTTGGGGTGGTGTAGAACTAGGCGCTTGGGCTTTTAATTACCAACCGCAAAAAGACGCTGCTGCTATTAACTGTCCGGTCTTATTGCAGTGGGGTGTTACGGATCCGAGAGTAACGGAATCGGAAACCCATCAGATATTTAAAAATTTAGCGAGCCGTGACAAAGAACTCATCAAATATTTACAAAGCGGACATCAGAGCCTTTGTAAAAATGAAAAGAGTAAATGGTATATGACTGTTGGTCGCTTCTTAATGATGTAAATTCTACCAATTGCTAAATCTGATACCAACCGCAAAAGGGTACTGTTCTAATTTGGTATAAGATTCGTGCAAAGTATTTAAACTATAAGACCCATAAAGCTTAACGGGTCCAATACCTAGTTCACCAATAAGAGCGGTTCTAAAAGGAGATAGGTCAAAGTCACCTTTGTACTTTTGTTTGCCACGCTCTTCACTTTTTTGCTTAACCCTGCTACCTACTAAATAGCCTGCACTCACACCTGCGCTAAAACTAAATCCTTTTTTGTTGCCAGGTGTTGTGTTAACGTGTAACATAAGCGGCACACTTAAATAGCCGGCAAACAATTTATTTTTTGAAAATGATATTGAATCGTTGTATAGATAAGGGAAACTTTCTTTTCTGTAAGAGACGCGCGAGTCGTATCTGAAATTATACATTTCCATACCCATGCCATATTTTAAAAACACTGCTTGCTTAACAATGCTTACTTTTTGCATGAAAAACCAAAGGTTTACATTCGTGGTTTTACCATTGTTTAAATTAAATGTTTGTTTATTTGGCGCGCCATTAGCAGCACCAAAGGTTCTGAGGTAGCCCGAATTTCCAACTGCTGTAGCGTAATTTGTTTCGTCTCTATTCCCTGCAAAACCCAGGTCTACAATCCACCAATTGGTACTTACTTTTTTAGGCGCCGGTTTTTTTCTTTCAATTTTAATAACAGGCTTATTGTCGAGGCCGCTTGCGTTAATAGTGACATTGCCAATTTGCACAGTAGCGTCAGCTTCTACATTTCCTTTGAAACTGCCATTTATATTTTCCCCACCTTTTTTAACAATAAAAAAATTGCCTACTTTGATGGTGTCAGGTTTTACGAGTATGCTATCTGTTTTTGTATAGCTGCTGTCTGATTGTGCAGCTGCAAATAATGTTCCAATACTAAAGAGTGCTGTGAGTACTTTATTTTTCATTTTTGTTGTTTTCTTTGTTTTTAATAATCGCATTTACTTTTCTAAAGAGGCCTCTAAATTTATCTTTATCGATTTCAAAAGCGCCAACCATAACAGATCTATTACTGCTCGCGGCTTCTGTATCGATGGTTTCTATAGTTTCAGTGGTTTCCTCGTTATCAGACATGGATGGTACCGTTATTTCAGCAATAATAGTAGGCTTTACATCTACAATATCACCGTTATAACTTGGCATGTTTTGTGCTGTCTCACGGGCTTTAACCGTATAAGCGGCTGGTATGACTTGATGTTCTATGTTTTGAGTGGCAGCATACTCCATGGCATTTGGAGTATTATTTTTTATATCAGTTACAACTTTTGTTGCCGATATTGAAGCGGTGTTTGCAACAGCATTATTTGTAGTTGAATTATTTTTAATAACTGAAAGTGTAGATGCTTTAGCATCTTTATTTTTAGAAATGCTATTTTTAGATACCGTAGATCCTGCTTTTTGATCTAGCATACCATAGCGAACCATCATAAATAAAAATACAGCTGCAGCACCAACTGCCCACCACTTTAATAAAACCACTGGTGCCTTTTCTTTTTCTTTTTTAAATAATTTTTGTTTGTGTGGATATACAATGGTTTCTGGCTCTACTATAACCGGAAAAATATTTTTATAGAGTACTGCTTTGTTAGGGCAGCTAATGACCTCAATGTCTAATTTAGTTAATTGTAAAGGTTCTAATTCTTCCGCAATAGCAGGGTGTAACGCTACAAATGCAAGCAGGGCCTCTGTTTCACGCAGATCTAATTCTCCGTCGATGTAACGGAGTAAGAAATCTTGGTAATTATGTAGGCTTATGTTTTGCATATATATTATAACACTTGCTGCGGACTAATTAAATAATTTCTAAGCTTTAAACGGGCCCGGTGTAAATAAACACGCACCTGATCTGTGGTAAGCTTTGTGATTTCTCCAATTTCCTCGTAACTGTATCCTTCGTAATCTTTTAATAAAACCAAACTGCGCTGCGTTTCATTTAAGGTAGCGAGAGCGTCGTGCAACACTTTTTTTAAAGCTTTGTTTTCTTGATACGCCGTTTGCGAATCGTTTTCAAAACTTTCCTGTAAGGTTATACGGTTTGCTTTTCGGGTATGGTCTATGAGTAAGTGATAGGCTACGGTAAACAAATAGGATTTAGCTTTTAAGGGCTCAACGCTGTCTTTGTGGATCCAGAGTTTTTCAAAGGCAGATTGCACAATATCCTCTGCGTCTTCGGTGTGGCGAAGATTTTTTACGATAAAGCGGTACACATTATCGGCATATAGTAGCACAGATTCATTGTAATCTTTCTCCGTCATAGCTAAAACACAGTTGTTTTGGTCTTTTCTGTGGGTATAACGATCCCGGCTATAAAAAGTTACAGGCTAGCTCAAAAAATTAATAATCAATCACTTGTTCCTTAATGGCCGCTGGAATTTCGCGCCATTCATACTGCTGATTTCTTAATTGAGGTTCAAAACCGGCCTCTTTAATAGCTTCTTGCATGGTTTTATAGGTAAAACGGTGGGGTGCACCTGCAGCGCTCACTACGTTTTCTTCGATCATAATTGACCCAAAATCGTTGGCACCACTATGTAAGCATACCTGGGCGGTTTGTTTACCCACGGTGAGCCAGCTGGCCTGAATGTTTTTAACATTGGGTAGCATGATCCGACTAATGGCAATCATTCTAATATACTCATCGGTGGTGGTTAAATTATGTACCCCTCTTATGCGTGTAAGTAAAGTATCTACGTCTTGGAAAGTCCATGGAATAAATGCTAAAAATCCTTTCGCATGTTCCGGTTTCATGCTTTGAATTTCACGGATGCGCGTTAAGTGGATAAATCGTTCTTCGAGTGTTTCTACATGACCAAACATCATGGTAGCACTGGTGGTAATATTTAATTTATGCGCTTCGTGCATGATGGCAAGCCATTCGTCGGCACCACATTTTCCTTTTGAAATCAAACGTCTTACACGGTCTACTAAAATTTCGGCACCTGCACCTGGTAATGAGTCTAAACCCGCTTCCTGTAAGGCTTTTAGCACATCGTGATGACTCATTTTTTCGAGCTTACAAATATGTGCTACTTCTGGGGGTCCGAGAGCGTGAAGCTTTAGTGTTGGATATTCTTGTTTGAGCGCTCTAAACGTTTTGGTATAAAAATCGAGCCCTAAATCTGGGTGATGTCCACCTTGTAATAATAATTGATCGCCACCATAAGCTAGTGTTTCTTCAATTTTTTTACGGTAGGTTGGCATGTCGGTAATGTAGGCATCGGCATGACCAGGTATTCTATAAAAATTACAAAATTTACAATTGGCTAAACATACATTGGTGGTATTTACGTTACGGTCAATTTGCCAGCTCACTTTACCATGTGGCACCTGAATTTTGCGAAGCTCATCGGCTACGTGCATGAGTTCGGTTAAAGGGGCGTGTTCAAACAAAAACATCCCTTCTTCGATGGTCAAAAACTCAAAATTGAGTGCCTTTTGGTATAAATCTGCTAATTGCATGTTTGCTTATTTTAAATAATGGGTACAAAGGTACTACCGAATAGTTCAAGTTTTAAAAATAGCTAACTGGGTTGTATGTACTTTTGCAGTCTATTTTAACTATTATGATTCAATTCGATCGCTTTGTATTAGACAACGGATTAAGGGTTTTGGTTCACGAAGACCCCTCAACACCCATGGCGGTGGTGAATGTAATGTATGATGTTGGTGCTAGAGACGAGGATCCGGCCCAAACAGGCTTTGCCCACTTATTTGAGCACCTAATGTTTGGGGGCAGCATTAATATTAAAGATTATGACGAACCCCTGCAGCGTGCTGGAGGTGAAAACAATGCCTATACCACCAACGACCTTACCAATTATTATTGCCAGTTGCCGGCTCAAAATATTGAAACGGCTTTTTGGTTGGAGAGCGACCGCATGTTAAGTTTAGCATTTGGTGAAAAAAGTTTGGCTACACAGCGCAAAGTGGTGTGTGAAGAATTTAAAGAACATTATATCAATAAACCGTACGGTGATGTATGGCATAAAATGCGTTCACTGGCATACACCGTACATCCGTATAGGTGGATGACCATTGGTAAAGAACTGTCGCATGTAGAAAATGCAAAAATAGACGACGTTAAAAATTTCTTTTTCAAACATTACCGTCCTGTCAATGCCATATTAGTGGTGGCAGGAAATGTGAAATTAGAACAAGTAAAACGTTTGGCAGAAAAGTGGTTTGGTCCTATCGAAATGGGTACAAAATATGAACGTCAATTACCCGTTGAACCTTTACAAACAGAAGCAAGAAAATTAGTAGTGGAGGCCAATGTGCCACTTGATGCTTTTGTAAAAACATGGCATATGGACGCCCGTTTATCACCTGGTTATTACGCCGCCGATTTACTCACTGAAATACTGGGAGGTGGCGCTGCATCTAGGTTGTATCAAACACTCGTAAAAGAAAAACAATATTTTTCTAGTATCGATTGTTACCATTTTGGAAGTTTAGATGCGGGCCTTGTAGCGGTGGATGGAAAACTCGTGAAAGGTATTTCTATGGATACGGCTGTAAAGGCAGTAGATGAAGAAATTGAAAAATTAAAGGCTTCAAAAATTGAAGCAAAAGAACTAGAAAAAGTAATTAATAGAACAGAGAGTGTCATTGCTTTTGAAGATATGAGTGTGATGAGTAGGGCAAGTAGTATTGCGCTTTACGAATTACTAGGTGATGCCAGCATGATGAATACGGAATTTCAAAAATACCAAGCTATTACTATTGATAGCATTCATGATTACGCCAATAAAATTTTTGCAAACAACAATTCAAATACACTCTTGTATCACGCTCAATCATAAAACATGTTAGATAGAAAAGTTACTCCAACGATAGAAGAGGCGGTTCATTTTGATTTGCAATTAAAAAATTGTGACCGGTTTACATTAGACAATAAAGTACCGGTATATGCCATGAACGCCGGTGCACAGGACGTGGTGATGGTAGAATGGGTATTTGATGCAGGCAATTGGTATGATAAGCAGCCGATGGTGGCCGCTACCACCAATTTTTTAATCAAAAATGGCACAACTACAAAAACGGCCTATCAGATCAATGATTTTTTTGAATTTCATGGGGCTTATTTAAATAGAAGTTGCTACAACGAAACGGCAAGTCTTACGCTACACTGTTTAAGTAAACATTTGGAAACCCTACTACCAGTGGTGCGTGAAATTATTGAAACTAGTATTTTTCCTGAACAAGAATTAGGCATTTATATTCAAAATCAAAAACAGCGCTTGTCTGTTAATTTGCAAAAATGTGATTTTATTGCGAACCGTTTAATTGACGAATATTTATTTGGCATCAACCATCCTTATGGTACTTATTCGAACGCCGAAGATTATGATGCACTTAATACAGATGTGATAAAAGCATTTTACAAACAGTATTATTTAAACGGCTGCTGTAAAATATTTGTAGCCGGAAAAATGCCAACAGGTTATGAAGCCATGCTTAACAAAGCCTTTGGTACACTGCCTTTGCAGGCGGAGCCACA
>JBEGUD010000023.1:0-2888 GCA_041179065.1 Bacteroidota bacterium
TGGCGCGTATAAAGGAACAGATCCAGCTAATTTTTTAGACATGGCTGTTGGTGTAGAAGATTACAACACCCTTTTAAGACTTGCTAAATCTGGCACCCCTGTAAATTTTGACCTCGATGTAAAATCTAGTTTTCAGGATAAAGATTTACAAGGCTATAATGTCATTGCAGAAATAGAAGGCACCGACCCATTATTAAAAGATGAGGTTGTTATGATTGGTGCGCATTTAGATTCATGGCAAGCAGGCACAGGTGCAACAGATAATGCATCAGGTTCTGCAGTAATGATGGAAGCTATGCGCATTTTAAAAGCCATTGGTGTTAACCCACGCCGTACCATTCGTATTGGTTTATGGAGTGGTGAAGAACAAGGTTTATTAGGCTCAAGAGGCTACGTTAAAAAAACATTTACGGGTGATCAAGCAGCTGCTGCCGATAAATTTTCGGGGTATTTTAATATTGACAATGGTACCGGAAAAATTAGAGGTATTTATTTACAAGGCAACGAAGCTTGTGGACCTATTTTTAGTAGTTGGTTAGCTCCTTTTAAAGACCTTGGCGCTAGTACCGTAACTGTTAGCACTACCGGCGGCACCGACCACCAATCATTTGATGGCATTGGGCTTCCTGGCTTTCAATTTATTCAAGACCCTATCGAGTACAATACAAGAACGCACCATAGCAATATGGACGTCTATGACCACCTGATAGAAGACGATTTAAAGCAAATTGCAACCATTGTAGCCGCCTTTGCTTATAATACCGCTCAAAGAGACGCTAAGCTACCTAGAAAAGGTAAAAATTAGCCGTAGCTTCTTATATTTGCCCTTATGGCAAAAGCGGCTTCAGAAACTCCTTTAATGCAACAGCACCGGGCTATTAAACAAAAATACCCTGGTGCTGTTTTGTTATTTAGAGTAGGCGATTTTTACGAAACATTTGGTGAAGATGCTATTGTTGCTTCAAAAGTGTTGGGCATCACACTTACCAAAAGAAACAACGGTTCTGCATCCGAAAATGAATTGGCTGGTTTTCCGCACCATGCACTTGATACCTATTTGCACAAATTGGTTAAGGCCGGTCACCGCGTTGCTGTGTGTGATCAATTAGAAGATCCAAAATCGGTAAAGGGGATTGTAAAAAGAGGTGTTACAGAAATGGTGACACCGGGTATTGCCACTTCCGATAAATTATTAGAGCAAGGCAGTAATAACTTTTTAGCTGCTGTACATTTTTCAGATAAAGAAGACAGTTTAGGTGCTTCGTTTTTAGATATTTCTACCGGTGAATTTTTTGTTGCAGAAGGCAACACCGAATATATAGACAAACTACTCCAAGGATTAAAACCTGCCGAAGTTATTTTTCAACGCAATTTTCAAAAACAATTTGTTGAAAAATTTGGTCCAAAGTTTTATACCTACACCATGGAGTCTTGGATTTTTGATGAAGCTTTTGCTACCGAAAGTTTACTCAAACATTTTAATACCCATTCGTTAAAAGGTTTTGGTATTGAAGCCCTACCCCATGCAATCACTGCAGCAGGCGCCATCTTACATTATTTAAAAGAAACCGAACATCCAAACCTGCAGCACATTACAGGTGTGCAGCGCATGGAACGTGAAGACTTTTTGTGGATGGACCGTTTTACCATTAGAAACTTAGAATTGCTAGGCGCTGGTGTAGACCAAGGAAATTATTTATTAAAAGTTATTGATAATACAGTTAGCCCCATGGGCGCCAGATTACTGCGCCGCTGGTTAATTTTTCCGTTAAAAAATACGGCGGCCATCAATGAAAGACTAGACGCCGTTGAAACACTTATTAATGACCAACCACTTCGTACCACATTAGCTGCTGCTATTAAAGCATGCGGCGATATGGAAAGGCTGGTAAGTAAAGTGCCACTTAAAAAAATCAATCCAAGAGAAGTTGTTCAGTTGGCACGCGGTCTAGAACAAATACAAATTATTCAAGAAGCGGCTGCAAAAAGTAACAATAAAAAAATTACAGATGCTGCTGCCCTACTAGATCCCATCCCAAGTATTGTTGAAACCATCTACCAGCAAATAGCAGAAAACCCACCGGTAGCGGCTAACAAAGGTGGCGTTATAAAAGATGGATTCCATAGTGAGCTTGATAGCCTCCGAAACATTGCAACGGGTGGTAAAGACTTTTTAGTAAATATTCAACAAAGAGAGGCAGCTGCTACCGGTATCTCTTCTTTAAAAATAAGTTTTAATAACGTATTTGGCTACTATCTAGAAGTTACCAACGTACATAAAAACAAGGTACCTGACACTTGGATTCGCAAGCAAACCCTTGCCAATGCCGAGCGGTACATTACACCCGAGCTCAAAGAATACGAAGAAAAAATAATGGGCGCTGAGGACAAAATTAATGCCATCGAAATTGCATTATTTGACAGTCTATTATCAACCCTTCAAAATTATATTGCGGTTATTCAGTTAAATGCGCAGGTCATTGCACAACTAGATTGCCTTTGTTGTTTTGCAGAAAATGCCCTTCAATTAAATTATTGCAAACCTACTATCCACGAGGGTTTTGACCTTACCATCACAGAGAGCAGGCACCCCGTTATAGAAAGAAATTTACCACCGGGTGAACCCTATATTTCAAATGATATTTTTGTTGACAACACAACACAGCAAATTATTATTTTAACCGGACCCAATATGAGTGGTAAGAGTGCCATTTTAAGACAAACGGCGCTTATTACACTACTTGCACACATGGGTTCTTATGTGCCAGCCACGGCCGCTAAAATCCCTTTAACGGATAAGATATTTACCCGTGTAGGTGCCAGCGATAATTTAAGTGGTGGCGAGTCTACCTTTATGGTGGAAATGAATGAAACGGCTAGTATTGTCA
>JBEGUD010000024.1:0-17734 GCA_041179065.1 Bacteroidota bacterium
AGACTTCCCAGTTGTAATGGGTAGTGTCCTTGTAACAGCTACTTTTTTTATGCTGGTAAATATCTTGGCAGATATTTTATATGTAGTGGTTGACCCTAGGGTAAAACTTACTGAATAATAACTTCTGAAATAATCTTTTCACCAAAAGCCTCATTCACCCTTTCAATAATTTGATTTTTTTGATAGGTCAATTCATTTTTTAGAGGCCCAACACTTGTGGTGATAAAAAGCTTTTGGTTCACGATTTGAATTTTATCGGTGTATTGCGCAATGGTTTTACCCATTAATTTCTCCCAAATTTCTTCGATCTGAATAGCACGTACACCATTTTTTAAATGGCTACGTTGTAAAAATTTATGAAGGGCTTCGCCAATAGAATATTCAGACATACTACAAAGGTAAGAGTTCAATCATTTGGAAAGGTGTATTAATTGCATGTAGCTGTTGTTCAAGCCTTTGTGGATGGGTGTCGGATATAAAAACCTGACCATCTGATGCGGTACATACCCATTGTAATAATTCATACATTCGGCTTTCATCTAATTTTTCAAATACATCATCTAATAGTAAAATAGGCGTGAAGCCATTTTTTGTTTTAAGCACTTCCCATTCGGCTAATTTGAGTGCAAAGAGTAAGCTTTTACGTTGACCTTGAGAAGCTTCATTTTTAAAAGCCGTTTGATCCATGGTAAATACAAGATCGTCACGATGAATCCCTTTTGTGGTTCGTTGCAAAATGCAGTCTTTTTGAAAATTTTGAGCAAGTAGCGCATCAAAGGGCATGGTTTGCAAAGGACTCTCATACACCAAATTAATATGATCATCGGTGGCAGCAATTCTTTTATATACTTTGGCAACGAGTGGAAAAAACTCGGTTAAAAATTCGGTTCTTTTTTCAAAAATATATTGACCATTACTTACGAGCTGGTTATTGAGGACTTCTAAAAGCGTTGTGTCTATTGGGCCATTGTCATTTAATTTTAATAAACCATTGCGTTGTTGCAATACTTTATTGTAAGCAATTAAATGTTGTAAATAGGGGGCATCAATTTGTGAAAGTAAAGTGTCTAGGTATTTTCTTCTAGCTTCACTTGGGCCAATCATAAGTTCGATGTCATCGGGTGCAATCATGACAGTAGGATAGCGACCAATATGATCCGAAAACTTTTTGTATTGCTCGTCGTTAACAACAAGTTCTTTTTTATTATTTTCTCTTACAATGCAAACTACTTTATGCGGCTTTCCAGCAATATCATAATTACCTTCAACCCTTAACCCTTCGGTACCTCTTAAAACATTTTGAGCATCTGGGCGCGAAAAGTAACTCTTGGTAAGACTCAAATAGTAAATGCTGTCTAATAGGTTGGTTTTACCCGTTCCATTTTTACCACAAATGCCTACAATACGCTCCGTAAAAACAAAATCTCGGCGTGCGTAATTGCGAAACTGGGTTAGTGATAAATGGTTAAGTTGGAACATCTTGGCAAATTAAAGCACTAGTTTTCAAATTATTGACACATTGTTTGAGGTAAACCAATTAATTTTATAAAAAAAACGGTTGAAAACGATATTATCTGAAGCCCAGCTGGCATTAACGGTAAAAAGGCTGGCACATCAAATTTTAGAAAACAACCTCCAATTAGCAGATACGGTGCTCATTGGACTCCAACCTCGTGGTATTTATTTAAGTGATCGTATTGTGCATGAACTCATGCAGTTATTGCCTCCCAGTCAAATCGAATACGGCAAACTGGACATCACTTTTTATAGAGACGACGTGCGCAAGAGCCTTCATATAGCCAATGAAACAGATATTCCCTTTAGTATCGAAAACAAAAAAGTGGTTTTAATTGATGACGTTTTATATACCGGACGCACCATTAGAGCAGCCCTAGACGCCTTACTGGCTTTTGGAAGGCCATCAAAAGTGTCTTTGTGTGTGCTAATCGATAGACGATTTAGCAGGGAACTGCCCATTCAGCCAGATTATGCCGGAAAAGCCATTGATACCATCATTACCCAAAAGGTAAAAGTTTGCTGGAAAGAGCGTGACCAGATAGACGAAGTGGTATTATTATAAAGATCCATTTTACCAAACCATTTTTTTACTTTAGCTTTGTTTTTTAATGAAACTATCTACCAAACACTTACTTGGTATTAAAGATCTCAACCGAGACGATATTCAATTAATTCTTTCTACTGCTGCTCAATTCAAAGAAGTTTTACAAAGGCCGGTAAAAAAAGTACCCTCATTACGAGACGTTACCATCGTTAATTTATTTTACGAGAACTCTACCCGTACTAGAATGTCTTTTGAACTAGCAGAAAGAAGGCTATCGGCGGATACCCTCAATTTTGCAGCTAGCAGTTCTTCGGCAGCAAAAGGGGAAACGCTACTCGATACCGTAAATAACATCTTAAGCATGAAAGTGGATTTGGTGGTGATGAGGCATAGTGCTTCTGGCGCCCCACACTTTTTAGCACAACATATTCCTGCAGCTATTGTTAATGCCGGCGATGGCATTAATGAGCATCCTACCCAGGCCTTACTGGATGCCTTTTCGATGCAAGAAAAGTTTGGTAAGCTAGAAGGGCTTAAAGTAACCATTGTAGGTGATATCATGCATAGCAGAGTGGCTATGAGTAACATGTATTTACTACAAAAAATGGGAGCAGAGGTAACCATTGCAGGCCCACCAACCCTAATACCAAAATATATCCAAGAAGCGTTTAACGTACGCGTCGAATATAACTTACAAAAAGCCCTAGCTTGGTGCGATGTAGCTAATGTGCTCCGTATTCAGTTAGAACGTCAAAATCAACCCTTATTTTCATCACTGCGTGAATACAATTTAGCGTACGGCATTAGCCGATCAATGCTAGAAAGCTTGAACAAGGAAATTGTAATCATGCATCCTGGCCCCATTAATAGAGGGGTAGAACTCGATAGCGATGTTGCCGATGGGCCACATTCCATTATTTTAGACCAGGTAGAAAATGGGGTTGCCGTAAGAATGGCGGTCTTATATTTACTTGCCAATAGAGACCAATAAGCCTTAAATTTACAACATGCGAATTTGCCTATTTCCTGGAACTTTTGACCCTGTTACACTTGGTCATATCGATATCATTAATCGTGCCCTTCCATTATTTGACAAGATTTATGTAGGTATTGGTATCAACTCCTCTAAAACACCTATGTTTAGTCCGGAGCAGCGTATGGAATGGTTTAATGAAATATACCAGGATGAGCCAAAAGTAGAAAGTGTTGGTTATGAAGGTCTTACAGTGAATTATTGTAATTTAATTGGAGCTAAATTTATATTAAGAGGTATTAGATACGTGAGTGATTTTGAATATGAAAAAACAATTGCCGACGCTAATAGAACTCTCGATAAGCACATCGAAACCATCTTTTTAACAGGGGAGCCCAAATACACATCTGTGGCATCTACCATTGTTAGAGACATTCTTAAAAACGGGGGAGACGCTTCTCCATTTTTACCTGACGCCGTTATCAAATCATTAAAGCGTTAATTTCCGTATTTCAGCAACAGATTCCTTCAAATTAGCCGTATTTTTGTGTTTTAAATACTATTAAAACATTCTAATATGTACCCAGCAGAGATTGTCCTTCCAATGAAGGCAGAATTAACAGACGCAGGTTTTGATGACATGGTTACAGCGGCTGAAGTTTCAGAAACATTAAGTAAACAAGGAACCACGCTTGTGGTGATTAACTCGGTATGTGGTTGTGCAGCAGGCACTTGCCGCCCAGGTGTATTAATGGCAGTTCAAAACGCTACCAACCGCCCAGACCGTTTAGCAACTAGTTTTGCCGGTTTTGACATTGAGGCCGTAAATGAAGTACGTAAACTTTCGTTGCCTTACCCACCATCTTCTCCAGCCATCGCTTTATTTAAAGATGGTCAACTGGTAAACATGGTAGAAAGACATCAAATTGAAGGTCGTCCGGCGCAAGTAATTGCCCAGCATTTGATCTCGATTTTTGATGAACATTGCAATTAATTTATCTTAATTTTGTTTAGATGTGTTAGTAAGTAAGGGCTCCACGTAAGTGGAGCCTTCACTTTTAAGAACTAGCACCCCATCCAGCCTATGTATCCAAACTTATATTACGCTGTTAAAGACCTTTTTGGCATAGAAATTAATGGTCTTAAGCTCATCAATTCTTTTGGCTTTTTTGTTGCCATTGCTTTTATATCGGCATCCGCTGTTTTAAGCGCAGAACTTAAAAGAAAAGAAATAGAGGGACTACTCATTCATGAAGAAGAAAAAATCATAGTTGGAGCACCCGCATCCATTCAGGAACTACTTTTTAATTTTTTACTTGGCTTTATTTTTGGCTATAAAATCATAGGCGCATTTGTAGTACCATCTGCACTCAACGATCCACAATCATTTATACTATCTACAAATGGAAGTGCACCCGTTGGAATCTTCACAGGTATCTTCTTTTTGGTTTTAAAATGGTATGAAAAAAACAAAGTAAAACTGCCAAAACCTGAAGAGAAATTATTTAAAATTTGGCCGCATGACAGGGTAGGTGACATTGTTTTATACGCAGCTATTTTTGGTTTTTTAGGTGCTAAAATATTCCACAACCTAGAAAATTGGGGTGAGTTTGTTAAAGACCCCATTGGTAATTTAATAGCATTTAGTGGACTTACTTTTTATGGAGGTCTCATCTGTGCAACCGTTGCTATCATTTACTTTGCGCGTAAGCACAAAATTGGTGTAGTGCATTTAGCAGACGCTATGGCACCAACCATGATGTTTGCATATGCCATGGGCCGCATAGGTTGTCAAGTGAGTGGCGATGGTGACTGGGGTATTGTAAACAACAACCCAAATCCTTTTTCTTGGTTGCCCGACGGACTCTGGTCATCGGTGTATGCACACAACGTAATTGGTGAAGGAGTACCTATTAAAGATTGTGTGGGGCCTTATTGCAATCAACTTCCAATGCCCGTATATCCAACGGCGCTCTACGAAGTAATTGCTTGCCTCATTTTATTTGGTGTGTTATGGTTTTTGAGAACGAGAATAAAAATCGCGGGCAGGTTAGCAGCTTTGTATCTTATGTTTAATGGGATCGAGCGTTTTACCATCGAAAAAATTAGAGTAAACACAAAATATGTAGACCTTCCATTTCAACCTACACAAGCAGAATTAATTTCACTTTTCTTATTTTTAGGAGGTGTATTTTTGTGGTGGAAAGCAGGTAAGTGGAACCAAAATAAACAATTAAAATAATACGATATGCCATCATTTGACGTAGCTAGTAAGGTAGACTTACAAACATTGGATAATGCCATTAATACGGTAAAAAAAGAAATTGCAGGCCGCTTTGACTTTAGAGATTCTCCGGTTTCTATAGAACTCAACAAAAAGGACTTTGTGGTTTCTTTAGAAGTAGATTCCGACATGAAAATGAAGCAACTAATTGATGTGTTAATTAGTCGTGCCATAAAGCAAGGGATTGATGGTAATGCCTTTGACTTCTCTAAAGACGCCTACCCAAGTGGTAAAGTGGTTAAAAAAGAAGTGCCAGTAACAAACGGCCTTAAGCAGGAAGACGCCAAAAAGATGGTAAAAGCCATCAAAGACAGCGGTTTAAAGGTGCAAGCAGCCATTATGGACGATATTATTAGGGTTACAGCCAAGAAAATCGATGATTTACAGGAAGTTATCGCCCTTTTAAATGGGGGCAACTTTGGTATCCCTTTACAGTATACCAATATGAAAAGCTAATAAAATTTGGCACATAAGCGATTCTAGCCTAATTTTGCAACTCATTTAAAATAAGTGTACGGCCAAATCCGTACTACCTAAAAACCATAATTATGAAACAAGGTATCCATCCAGAAAATTATCGTTTCGTTGTTTTCAAAGACATGTCTAACGGTACTACTTTTTTAAGTAAGTCTACAGCAGCGTCTAAAGAAACCATCACTTTTGATGACGGTAACGAATATCCAGTTATCAAATTGGAGATTTCAAACACATCTCACCCTTTCTACACCGGTAAAAACATGTTGGTTGATACTGCAGGTAGAATTGATAAGTTCAAAAAGCGTTACGAAAAGAAGAAGTAATTCTTCTCCACATAAGTTTTTAAAAGCTGCTAGTTTATCTAGCGGCTTTTCTTTTTTACAACCCTTACCTTTGCCTTAATTCTAATCCTATGAAACTAGATATTTTAGCTTTTGGCGTTCACCCCGATGATGTAGAACTAGGCTGTGCCGGTACTATCATGGCTGCCATAGATCAAGGTAAAAAAGTAGGCATTGTAGATTTAACCAGAGGTGAATTAGGCACTAGAGGAACGCCTACCACTAGAACACAGGAAGCGGCAGCTGCTGCAAAAATAATGGGCGTGGATGTTAGAGAAAACCTAGACATGGCTGATGGCTTTTTTGTAAACGATGAAGCGCACCAACGAAAAATTATAGCACTCATTAGAAAATACCAACCAGATGTTATTTTAGCCAATGCACCCGAAGATCGCCATCCAGATCATGGACGAAGTGCAAAGCTTGTTTCGGACGCAGCATTTTTAAGTGGACTAAGAAAAGTAGAAACGATTCATGATGGTGCTACACAACAAGCTTGGAGACCTGCCTACACTTTTCATTATATACAAGACCGCTTTATACAACCTTCCTTTGTAATTGATATTACAAAATACATGGATCGTAAAATAGAAGCCGTACTTGCCTATGGCACACAATTTAATAGTGCTGATACCTCCGAGCCACAAACCTATATTTCATCTCCGCAGTTTTTAGAAACGGTGAAAGCGAGAGCACTCATGCTTGGTAAAAGAATTGGTGTAGGTTATGCCGAAGGATATATCACCGAAAAAATAATTGGCTTCTCTAATTTTGATGCCATCATAAAACATACAACTTAATACGCTATCAAATTTTTATTATGTCAAAAGTAAAAGTGGGTTTGGTACAAATGTCATGCAGTTCGAGTAAAGAAGAGAATATGCAAAAAGCCATTGCAGGCATTAAAGATGCTGCAGCAAAAGGCGCTAATATTGTATGCTTACAAGAATTATTTACATCACTCTATTTTTGTGATGTAGAAGACTACGAGAATTTTAAGTTAGCCGAAAAAATACCAGGTGCTACAACAGATACACTTGGAGAAGTGGCAGCTGCATGTAATGTAGTAGTGATAGCTTCTTTATTTGAAAAAAGAACGCAAGGTATTTACCACAACACAACAGCAGTGATTGATGCAGATGGAACATATTTAGGCATGTACCGTAAAATGCATATTCCTGACGATCCTGCATACTACGAAAAATTTTATTTTACACCTGGCGATTTAGGTTACAAAACATTTGATACCAAATTTGCAAAAATTGGTGTACTTATTTGTTGGGATCAGTGGTATCCAGAAGCGTCAAGACTTACTGCACTTCAAGGTGCCGAAATATTATTTTACCCAACCGCTATTGGATGGGCTACTTCGCAAGATGAAGCCACCAATGTTGAGCAGTACAATGCTTGGCAAACCATTCAGCGCAGTCATGCCGTTGCCAATGGCGTGCACGTAGTAAGTGTAAACAGGGTAGGACTTGAACAAAATGGTGCTATGAAATTTTGGGGTGGTTCATTTGTGAGTAATCCATTTGGCACTTTATTATACAAAGGATCGCATGACAATGAAGAAACAGAAGTAGTAGAAATTGATACAGACGCCACAGACCGTTACCGTACGCACTGGCCATTTATGAGAGACAGACGCATTGACTCTTATGAAAACATCACCAAACGTTTTATTGACTAGAAATTTTTTGTTTTGAATACTCCCAAATCTTTAGGTTATTATTTTCCTGCCGAATTTGAAATGCATGAAGCCACTTGGTTAAGTTGGCCTCATAAAGAAGCAAGTTGGCCGGGTAAATTAGATGCTATATATCCAAACTATAGTTTGTTTGTAAAATACCTTGCTGATTCTGAAAAAGTGCGCATCAATGTTGTGGATGCCGCCATGCAAGCATCAGCAACAGCACACCTTGTTAAAGCAGGGGTCAATATGGATCAGGTAAGTTTTTATTTGCATCCAACCAATGATGCTTGGTGTCGTGATCATGGCCCTGCATTTTTAATTAACCCCGCTGCCGAGCAAAAGAAAGTGATTGTTGATTGGAATTATAATGCTTGGGGAAATAAATATCCGCCTTACGATTTAGATGATGTAATTCCTACATTAATTGGAAAACATTTTGATATTCCGGTGTATCATCCAGGGATTATCATGGAAGGAGGTTCTGTAGAATTTAATGGTACGGGTACCATTTTAACCAGCACCAGTTGCTTATTAAACCCAAATAGAAACAACCATTTAAATAAAGATCAAATAGAAAATTATTTGTTTGATTACTATGGTGCCAATCAGGTACTGTGGGTCGAAGAAGGTATTGTTGGTGACGATACAGATGGTCACATTGATGACACCATTAGATTTGTAAATGAAGACACCGTTTTAACCGTAGTTGAATCAAACCCTAACGACGAAAACTACACGCTACTTCAAGACAATTTAGCGCAGCTTAAAAAAATGCGCTTATTAAATGGCAAGCAATTAAATATTGTTGAGCTACCTATGCCAGAAGCAGTTATTTATGAAGACCAGCGTTTACCAGCATCTTATGCTAATTTTTATATTTCTAATAAATATGTGATTGTACCTACATTTAAATCGGCAATGGATGATAGGGCACTCTCTATTATTGCAGAGGCGTATAAAAATAGGGAAGTAGTGGGTATCGATTCTACCGATATTATTTGGGGGTTAGGCAGTTTTCATTGCTTGTCTCAACAAGAACCCTTGGTTTAATAATTAAAAAATTATTGGATGAAAAAATCAATCTATGTTGGCGTTGTAGCACTATTAAGTTTGCCATTTATTTTTATAGCATGCATTAGAAACCCTTACAAGGCAACCAATAAAAAGCACAACCATCAAATAGATTCTTTAACTGCTATTGCTGCACTTACAAACAATGGTGGTATTTTTTCAGACACTGTTAAGCAACCACCATTTTGGGTAGGTACAACCAATTTTGGATTACGCAAACCAAATTTTGTAATCATTCATCATACGGCTCAAAATTCTTGTGAGGAAACACTTAAAACATTTTCAATACCTCGAACTGCCGTTAGCGCGCATTATGTGATTTGCAAAGATGGAACCATTCACCAAATGCTTAATGATTATATGCGCGCCCAGCATGCTGGTATAAGCAAGTGGGGTAATTTAATTGATATCAATTCTTCATCTATTGGTATCGAACTTGACAACAACGGATTTGAACCTTTTGATAGTTTGCAAATTAAAAGTTTGCTTGTATTACTTAATAGACTCAAACAGAAATACACCATTCCAACGGCTAATTTTATTGGACACGGCGATATCGCACCCACTAGAAAAAACGATCCAAATTTTAGATTCCCTTGGAAATTATTAGCAACTAATGGCTATGGCCTTTGGTTTGATGATACATTGCAGCCAGCCCCATCAAATTTTAATCCATACATCGCGCTACGCATTATAGGCTATGATCTCAAAGATTCGACAGCCGCTGTAAGGTCATTTAAGAGACACTTTATGCAGGATACCACTAGGCGTTTAAACGCGGTTGACACCCTTGTGCTCTCCAATTTACAACGTAAATATTTCTAAAAAAACTACCATTAAATTACAAATCCTAACGTTTGTTAGCTTATTTTTGCACCACAAATAAAGCCTCTATGGATTTTAATTTAACCGAAGAGCAGCTAATGATTCAGGCTGCAGCACGTGATTTCGCTAAAAATAGTTGTTTACCAGGTGTTATTGAAAGGGATGAAAAACAATCATTTCCGAAAGAGCAAATTATGCAATTAGCAGAACTTGGCTTTATGGGTATGATGGTGAGTCCTAACTATGGTGGTGCCGGAATGGACACGATTAGCTATGTGCTGGCCATGGAAGAAATTAGCAAAATTGACGCGAGTGTTAGTGTGTGTATGAGCGTTAACAATAGTTTGGTTTGCTGGGGTCTAGAAACCTTTGGCAACGAAGCGCAAAAACAAAAATATTTAACGCCACTTGCAAAAGGTATTAAAGACAATGACCTTTATATTGGTGCCTTTTTATTAAGTGAACCAGAAGCTGGGAGCGATGCTACCAGTCAACAAACAACTGCCGAAGACAAAGGGGATTATTATTTATTAAATGGTACCAAAAACTGGATTACGAATGGTTCTAGCGCCTCTGTATATTTAGTGATTGCACAAACAGATCCTGCTAAAGGAAGTAGAGGTATCAATGCATTTATTGTAGAAAAAAATAGCCCAGGTGTTACCGTTGGCGCTAAAGAAAATAAATTAGGTATTAGAGGAAGTGATACACATTCTATCATGTTTAACGATGTTAAAGTGCCTAAAGAAAATAGAATTGGGGAAGACGGGTTTGGATTTAAGTTTGCTATGAAAACCCTTGCGGGTGGCCGTATTGGTATAGCTGCACAAGCACTTGGTATTGCAAGTGGCGCTTATGAATTAGCGCTAGGTTATAGCAAACAACGTAAAGCATTTGGTAAAGAAATCATGCACCACCAAGCAATTCAGTTTAAGTTAGCTGATATGGCTACAAAAGTGGAAGCAGCAAGGCTACTATGTTTTAAAGCAGCAGCAGACAAAGATGAACATAAGGATTATGGTTTTTCATCTTCCATGGCAAAGGTATTTGCAAGTGAAGCTGCCATGTGGATTTCTACAGAAGCCGTTCAAGTGCATGGGGGCTATGGTTTTGTAAAAGAATACCATGTAGAACGCCTTATGCGCGATGCTAAAATCACACAGATTTACGAAGGCACTTCAGAAATTCAAAGAATTGTAATTAGTAGACACATATTAACCAATTAATAGGTTAACTGTTCAATTACGATTCCATTTCTAACACTTTTTCAAAAACAGTTTCATACTCATTATTGAGTGTGGCTAGTTTTTGTTGCACCGATTTGTACTCGGATTCTAGTGCTGCAAATTTTGCTGGGTTGGTATAGGTGTCAGGGTTACCAAGTTCCTGTTCAATATTTTCTTTTTGAACTTTGGTATTATTGATATCTAGCTCTAATGTTTGAAGTCTCTTTTTTTGCTTTTGCAATTCTTTTTGAAAATCCTTGTCAATAGCGGTATTTGGCGTTGGTGCTTTTGTTTCAGGCACAACAACTTTAGGCGTTGGCGCTGAGGCAGGAGCAGCAACCACGTTTCCTGATCCTTTATTTTCTTTTTGCTTGGCAGCCATGCGTTCATTCCATTCTACCCACTCTGCGTAAGTACCTTTAAACTCTTTAATTTGATGGTCTACGATTTCCCAAATTTTATTGGCTGTTTGAGAAATAAAATAACGGTCGTGACTAATTAAAATATAACTGCCTTCGTATTTGTTAAGGGCACCAGCGAGTAATTCTACCGAGTGCATATCAAGGTGGTTGGTAGGTTCATCGAGTAATAAAAAGTTAGCCTTACTCACCATTGTTTTGGCAAGTGCTACCCTTGCTTTTTCACCACCACTTAATACACGTATTTTTTTATCTACATCATCACCACTAAATAAAAACGCACCTAAAATACTGCGTAGCTCAACATCGGTTTTTTTACTACCGCATTGTTGCATTTCCTCTAAAATCGTATGGGTAAGTGTAAGTGCTTCTAATTGGTGCTGTGCGTAAAAACTTTCCTCAACGTTATGTCCCCAAACCCTTTCACCACTGTGCGCTTCGTTACCGCCAACAATACGAAGAACGGTTGATTTACCTTTACCATTGGCTCCAATGAGGGCAATTTTATCGCCACGTTCAATTTCGGCGGTGGTATTTTTTACAATGGTTAAATCACCAAATTGCTTGGTAATATTTTTTAAATCAACGAGCACTTTACCAGGCACTTTATCGAGTTGGAAATTAATGCGTAAATCGGGACGCTCTAATTGAACATCATCAATTTTGTCAATTTTATCGAGTCTTTTTTGAATACTCTGTGCTGCAGCCGCTTTACTCGCTTTTGCTTTAAAACGCTCAATAAACCTTTCTTGTTGACGAATATAATCTTGCTGATTTTCAAAAGCTTTTTGTTGCATTTCTATACGCAACGCTTTTTCAGTTTCATAATAATTATAATCGCCACTATAAATATGTAAAGACTGTTGGTATACTTCAACAATTTTGTTGACCATTCGGTTTAAGAAAAATTTATCGTGACTCACGATAACCACACTTCCTTGGTAGTGCAATAAATATTTTTCTAACCACTCGATAGACGGTAAGTCAAGGTGGTTGGTAGGTTCATCCAGTAAGAGTACATCGGGCTGTTGCAATATCATTTTAGCAAGCAGCACACGCATACGCCAACCTCCACTAAATTCTTTGTAAGGTCTTTTTAAATCTTGACTACTAAAACCAAGTCCATGTAATACTTCTTCCGCTTTGTGCTGAACGTTATAACCATCTAATACATCTAATTCATGAAGTGCATCTGTGTATTTTATAAGAAGGTCATTGTTATCTGAATCATTTTCGAGCGCTATACCAAGTGCTTCAATTTCTTTTTCGAGCGCTCTAACACGTTCAAATGCACCGAGTGCAACTTCTGTAATAGTTTCACTGGTATCAAAACTTAATAAATCTTGGTGTAAATAGCCAATGGTGGTGTCCCTGCTTTTTTCTACGGTTCCTTTAGAAGGGGTGTATTCACCCACCAATACTTTTAATAAGGTAGACTTTCCAGTTCCATTGTATCCGATAAGGCCAATACGATCTCCGGGTTGAATATGCCATGTTGCTTCTTCTACAATAACCCTAGCACCAAATTCGAACGTTACATTTTGTAAACCAATAAGCATATCAAGATAGTATTTGTGGCCGCAAAGGTAACCCCAAATTTTATAACCTAAACCTACTTATTGGGTTTGTAATCAATAATAATTTTAGCGTTCTTTTTTTCATCGGAGGTTAAAAATATCTCCTGCCTTTTTTTACCAATGGTAACCACCATAATTGCGGTATTAGGAGGTATTTCACCTAGGTTTTCGGCAACCAATATTAACTCGTGTGAAACAGCCTCGTTTCCGCAAGTAAAGGAATAGGTGAGTGGCTGGTAATTGAGTTTGCCTTTTTTAATAACCTGCTCATTGTTATGGTATAAACTAATGGTATCATTATCAATGGTTCCATTGTCAAAAAGTTCCACCTTAATTTGAGGTTCAGAAGATATAATGCGCTTAATTAAAAAATTATCTCTTTGTGTAAGTACTTTTGGAGCAATACTAGATACAACAGATTTTTTAAGATCGGTAGCCGTTAATTTATCATTATTTGATAACTTTTCTGTGTCTGTGACTTTGTTTCGATTTAACTGGTCAGCATCTGTAGTAGATGGCTTAACATTTGGCTTTTGTTGTGTAATGGGAGCCTGAGGTTTTGGATGCGCTAAAAAATCTTCTAATTCAAAATCACTTTTTAAAACGCGCTCTAGGTATACCTTTCCACTGCCACAATCTTTTTTATTTTTTGCATTGGTAGAAATAAAAGTGCCTTGCAATACCTCTAATTTACCAATTTTTACATAGTCTAAATAGCAGGTCATTAAACAGGGCTCGCTGTTACTACCAATTTTTAATTCAACTAATTTAAGTTCCTTTAAAATTAGGTTTTTGCTACTCACCGTAAAAATCCCCTGCATAGAGGATTTTCCATAAAACACAGTAGACTTATAAGAATAGGTGACGCCCTTAACACTATTATTGGATTGCTGGTCAATTTGTACCTCGTATTTGTACATTTCTTCCCCAATATCATCCCTAAAAATACCAGAGGCGGCACTAAAGTAACCACGCCAAATACCCGTAAGTTTTTGGGCCTCAAGGGTAGACATGAAAAGCAATAAAGAAATCAGGGTAAAAGTCAATCTCATTGGCGCAAATGTAAGCTCTTACAAAAGTATTAAAATCTAAAGAAGCGTTAAAACGAAAAACTCACCGCTTTCCTTTATTTTTGCAGAAGTAACCCATTAGGGGTTAAACAGTTAAGTTAGACCTATGATAAATATAAAATTTCCAGATGGTGCCGTTAGGCAATATGAAGCAGGTATATCTGCCGATGGGATCGCTAAATCTATTAGTGAAGGACTCGCCAGAAAAGTTTTGGCCGCATCCGTAAACGGAGAAGTTTGGGACAGCACAAGACCTATCCACACAGATGCTTCTTTGCAATTATTAACCTGGGATGATGATGCAGGAAAAAATACTTTTTGGCATTCATCTGCGCACTTAATGGCAGAGGCTGTGGAAGCATTGTATCCGGGTGTTAAATTTTGGGTAGGGCCTGCACTTGACAAAGGATTTTATTACGATATAGATTTAGGCGACCGTCATTTAACAGAAGATGATTTAATTGCCATTGAAAGAAAAATGAATGAGCTTGCAAAAGCAGCCAATTCGTTTAATAGAAAAGAAATTACAAAAGCGGATGCCATTGCTTATTTTACCGAGCGCAATGATCCGTATAAATTAGATTTATTAGAAGGTTTACAAGATGGCAACATCACGCTCTACTCGCAAGGTAATTTTACCGACTTGTGTAGAGGGCCGCATATTCCAAATACGAGTGTCATTAAAGCCATTAAACTTACCAATATTGCAGGTGCTTATTGGAAGGGTAATGAAAAAAATAAAATGCTAACACGCTTGTACGGCGTGACTTTCCCGAATCAGAAAGAATTAGATGCGTATCTTTTAATGCTAGAAGAAGCTAAAAAAAGAGACCACCGAAAACTAGGTAAAGAGCTGGGCATTTTTACCATGGACGATGATGTTGGTCAGGGTCTTCCTTTGTGGTTACCAAATGGTACCATTATTATTGAAGAGCTAGAAAAATTAGCCAAGCAAACCGAAGAAGCGGCAGGATATAAACGTGTAGTTACACCACACATTGCCAAAGAAAGTATGTACCTAACTAGTGGTCATTTACCATACTATGCAGATAGTATGTTTCCACCTATGGAACTAGATGGTACCAAGTATTATTTAAAAGCAATGAACTGTCCGCATCACCACAAAATATTTGATGCAGAACCAAAGAGCTACAAAGATTTACCATACCGTATTGCAGAATATGGAACCTGTTACAGGTACGAGCAAAGTGGTGAATTATTTGGACTGATGCGTGTTCGTTGCTTGCATATGAATGATGCGCATATTTATTGTAACAAAGAACAATTTGCCGCCGAATTTAGAGCCGTAAATGACATGTATACCAAGTACTTTAAAATATTTGGTATTGATAAATACGTGATGCGTTTGAGCTTACACGATCCTGCTAAACTAGGCGCTAAATATGTAAATGAACCTGAATTGTGGAAGGAAACGGAAGCGATGGTGCGTCAAGTACTCATTGAATCTGAGATCCCTTACATCGAAGTTCAGGATGAAGCTGCGTTTTATGGCCCTAAAATTGATGTTCAAATTTGGAGTGCGATAGGTAGAGAATTTACCCTTGCCACCAACCAAGTAGACTTTAATTCTGGTAATAAATTCAAATTAAGCTACGTCAACCAAAATAACCAACCCGAAGTTCCATTGATCATACACCGTGCACCACTGGGTACCCACGAGCGATTCATTGGCTTTTTACTAGAACACTATGCGGGTAAATTCCCGGTATGGTTATCACCTTTACAGGTAAAAATATTGCCAATTTCCGACAAGTTTATGGAATTTGCCGAATCGGTTAAACAACAGTTAAAAGCAGTAGGGGTAAGGGTTGAGATAGATGACAGATCTGAAAAAATTGGTAAAAAAATTAGAGATACCGAACTTCAACGCGTACCCTATATGCTTGTAGTGGGTGAAAAAGAAACCCAAGAAAACAAGCTTTCTGTGCGCAGACAAGGTAAAGGTGATTTAGGCATGCAGGACACGCAAGTATTTATCGATGCAATTATTCAGGAAATTCATGAACGTAAATCCGGCGAATAGCCCAAATAGCTTTATCTTTATACTTCAAAATATTACTAACAAAACAAGTTTTAATGGCATTACCACCAAGAGGCGGCGGAAGATTTAACCCAAGGTTCCAAAGACAACAAGAACCAGAACACCGAATTAACGACAGAATTAGAGTACCACAGGTACGTTTAGTAGGCGACAACGTAGAAGTTGGCGTTTATTCTACCCAAGAAGCACTCAAAATTGCACAAGAACAAGAATTAGACCTTGTAGAAATTTCCCCAACAGCCGATCCTCCCGTTTGTAAGGTAATAGATTATAAAAAGTTCTTATACGAGAAAAAGCGCAAAGAGAAGGAAATGAAAGCCAACTCTAAGCAGTCAGAAATTAAAGAAATAAGATTTACGCCAAGTACAGATGACCATGACTTTGATTTTAAGGCTAAACATGCCGAAAAGTTCTTAAAAGATGGTAATAAGGTAAAAGCATACGTTCAATTTAAAGGAAGAGCCATCATGTTCCAAGATAGGGGTCAATTACTCCTGCTTAAATTTGCGGAACGCCTTGCGGAGGCTGGAACCCTAGAAAGTATGCCTAAACTAGAAGGTAAACGAATGTTTGCCATTTTTACCCCTAAAACAGGTAAAAAGAAATAGTTGCTCAAATAGGAGATTATCCATAATTTTGCATCCCAATTTCCCAAATGGCTCAACAAGTGTCTCGCCTGTGCAAGACCGCCAGTAGGGTGTAATCTTTAACTAGATTATTAACATGCCAAAGGTAAAAACAAACTCAAGCGCAAAGAAGCGTTTCAAAGTCACTGGTAGTGGTGAAGTTACTTTCCAAAAGCCGTTTAAAAGGCACATCTTAACCAAGAAATCTAAAAAACGTAAAAGAGCACTAAACAAAAAAGGTTTAGTTGGTTCTACTAACAAAGACTTCGTTCTTCGTTTATTACGCTTAAAAGGTTAATTTCTAGGTTCATTATTAGAAGTACCATTCACAAACAACATTATCAAACAGCAATTACCAATTAGGTAGGCGCTTTCAAACAAATTAATATGCCACGTTCAAAAAATGCAGTAGCATCGAGAGCTAGGAGAAAAAGAATTCTTAAGCAAGCTAAAGGGTTCTACGGTAAGCGTAAAAACGTTTATACAGTAGCCAAAAATATCGTTGAAAAAGGTTTAACCTATTCTTATGTAGGTCGTAAACTTAAAAAGCGTGAATACCGTCAATTATGGATTGCACGTATCAACGCAGCGGTTAGACAAGAAGGACTTACTTACAGCCAATTTATCAATAAATTGAGCGTTAAGGGTATCGAACTTAACCGTAAAGTATTAGCAGACCTTGCTATGAATGAGCCAGCTAGCTTTAAGGCTTTAGTTGACCAAGTAAAATAAGGTAGCTTACTGTAAAAAATAATATAAAAAACCGAGTAGTATGTATACTGTTCGGTTTTTTTATTCGTTTATATAACTATTATTAGAAGTTTGTCGTTCACCATTTTTAAAGCAACCGCGTAAATGAACAATTCTTATACCTCGCTCGTTAACCAAACATTCCACTTCCCTCAACCAGGGTTTGATATAAATGATAATGGTTACTTACAATTCAATGATTTAGATTTAAAAAAGATCATTGAAAAGCATGGTACGCCTTTAAAATTAACATACCTGCCTAAAATTGGTATGCAAAT
>JBEGUD010000025.1:0-3225 GCA_041179065.1 Bacteroidota bacterium
AAATCAATTTCGATTTCATCAATGATGGCGTAGTTTTTTATGTGGAGCTTTGTAAGCATAGTTCTAATCTGCTGCAATTTAGGTAAAACAAACTATTTGCAGCGCGCAATACCCGCTTTGGCACGCTGGTCCAAAGAGTTTTTGTAACTATGTTCTTCCATGGCCAAACACTGCTCGTAAAAAGCAATGGCTTCTAGTTTTTGACCGCGCTTTTCAACTATTTGTCCTGCTTGAAGCGCAGCCCTTGCCGCAAAATAAGCCGTTTGGTTGGCGCCTAGTTTAATGGTTTCTTTGTAAAAAGAGATGGCTTCTGTGTCTTTACCGAGGTCTTCATAAATGCGGCCAATACGGTATACATATTCTAGTTTAACTCCGGCGCTTGAAAACTGTTGTTGTTTGCCTTGTAAAATAGCCAGTGCTTCTTTGGTGTAACCACCATCGGTTAGCAGCCTCGCCTTAAGTAGCAGGGGGTTAGGCCAAACACCGGTTTTAGCATCTTTTAATGCTTGTTTGTCTGCGTCCGTGTCTGTGCCGCCGCGCAAAAAAATTTGCTTGCGCGCCGCCTCGGCGGCGCGCATATCGCCCTTCAAAAAATTTGCCCAGCTCAGTTTTTGAAGCGCGTCTTTAATGTAAAAATTGCCCTTAAATTGTTCGGTGTATTTGGTCAATAGCGGCGTAGCACCCTCTACATCTAACGCATACAGTTTGGCGCAGCCCAGTTCAAAATCCCAAAAGGGTAGTGATAAATAGTCGGCACTTTTATTTCTGTTTTCGATAATGCTTTTGGTGGTGGCACTGGCTTTGTGGTTAAGTGCTAAGTTAGCGGCGGTCCAGGCGTGCAAATGATTGTTAACGAGGTCTAGCTTTTTATCTTGTATAAATGCAAGTGCGGCATCTTTTTCATTTTGTAAATGAAAAAGCAGGTACGGATATATAAAATGTGATTCGGGACTAAATAATTTGGCCCATACATCGGTGCCATTGGCAAAATTAGCAACCATTTTCATGCCCTCTTTTTGTGATCCGCGCATGCCCAGTAAATTGGTAAGCCATTGGTAGCCCTTTGGCACCGTGCCTACAATGCCTTGGAGTGCGCCATAGAGTAGATCGTCACCGGTAAAGGCGGGAAACTTTTTATGGTTTTCTTCTACCAGCAGGTATGACCTTCTAATATCCCATCCAGCGTCCCAGAAGTGCCCAAATTTTAACGATACCATGGCGCGGTGAATGAATACGTTACTCAGGCAGTAATTGTAAAGCGGCGTGTTTTTAGGCCCTTCTTCAAGTGCTTTAATAGTGCGTTCAAAATTTTTAAACCTTGCTTTATAATCGGCTGGATTTTCTAGTAAAAACAGCACATAAAAATCGGTGTAGGCGTCTAGGAAAACCGGCACTAAATTTTGCGGGTTTTGCTCCTTTGCTTTTGCAATAAGCGCAGTTGCCGGAGCGATTTTTAATTTATTAACTTCTTGGTAGGCTTGAATGCAAGTGGCATTATAATCATACACTTTTTGCGCGCAAATACTGTTCGCAAAAAACAACCCCGAAAAAAACACAACCCACAAAAGCGCGCGCTCAAAAAATAGCCGTCTAAAAAGCACAGAACCCAAAGCTGGATTTCCAAAATGGATCCTCGAAAATAATATATCTGCGCTGCGCTGTTTCATGTCTTGTATGAATATACCAAAAATAAGAAAGGGTAGCTGTTATAGCTACCCTTTCTTTAAATATTGTACCAGTTACGGATTATTTTTTGTCTGTACTATCTAGGTTAGCGTCTACTAAAATACGACCGCAGTTTTCACATACGATGATTTTTTTGTGTAAACGAATTTCAGATTGACGTTGAGGCGGAATTGAGTTAAAGCAACCACCACAGGCATCTCTGTCAACAGCAACAACGGCTAAACCATTGCGGTAGCTATTACGGATACGATCGTAGCTGTACATTAAACGCTCGTCGATATGACCACGCGCATCTGCACTGTTTTTATTTAATTCAGTTTCTTCTTTTTCGGTATCAGCGATGATTTTTTCTAACTCACTTTTCTTGTGGTTAAGCACACCTTCTTTAGAAGCCACTGCTTTTTTAGCAAGGTCTAATCCCTTGATTTTTTCAGTTAATTCTTCGTTGGCATCTCTAATGTGTTTTTCACACAATTTGATTTCAAGTTGTTGGTCCTCAATTTCTTTATTGATCGCTTCAAACTCACGGTTGTTTTTTACGTTCTCGCTTTGCTTTTCGTATTTAGCAATCAGCGCTTCGCTATCTTTCACCATCGATTTTTTTCCTTCGATGAATTCAGAAATACCGTTGATTTCTTCTTCGATACGCGTTTGACGTGCATTTAAACCAGTGATCTCGTCTTCAAGGTCACTTACTTCCATTGGAAGTTCGCCTTTTAAAACTTGAATTTCATCTAGCTTACTATCGATCTTTTGAAGTTGAAGAAGGTTTTTTAATTTGTCTTCTACAGAGAAATCTTTAACTGATGCCATACTATAGGATTCTTTTGAAGTTTAATATTTGTGGAACCGAGTCCTGCGCCTTACATGAAATACCCAACCGGATTGGTTTTTGTATCTGATTTAAGGACGGCAAAGGTAGGGAATTTAGGTTGTAAAAGTTCAACTAAAAGCTCCACCGTGTATTGTTCGCTCTCAAAGTGACCAATATCGGCCAGTAAAAGCTGCCCGTTGGCATCAAAATAGTCGTGGTATTTGAGATCAGAAGTTACAAAAGCGTCTACCCCCATTTCTAGTGCTTTTTGGGTCAAAAAGGCCCCAGAACCACCACAAATGGCAATTTTTTGAAGCTTTTTGCCTAAAAATGGGCTATGTTTAATAGTAGGAATTTTAAATATATGAGTCAAATTTTGAAGGAAATCGGCCTCAGTTACAGGTGCTGATAAATGCCCTATAATTCCAGCGCCAATACCCGGTCCGGCGCCTGGTTTAGGATCTAAAATCTGAAGCTCAGTCAAACCTATTTTTTGGGCTATTTTACCGTTCACCCCACCAATCACATTATCGAGGTTGGTATGTATGGCATAAATGGCCACATCATGCTTAATGGCAGCGATAACCGCCTTTTCTACATAGCTAATGCCATTTATTTTTTTAAGACCGCTAAATACGATGGGGTGGTGTGCTACCACCAGGTTGCAACCCCTCGCTACCGCTTCAAGTATTACAGCTTCTGTGGCGTCAAGGGTGCAAAGTACG
>JBEGUD010000026.1:0-19103 GCA_041179065.1 Bacteroidota bacterium
GCATTGATGCCTAATTTTTTCAAATACGGCAATGTATCTTTTAGTGTTTGAAAATCATGCTTGGCCACAAAGTCACGAAGTAAAAGTTCGTATACCACAAGATTCTTTTTGTTGGGGCGTACAAAGTTTGCATCGTTCCAATTGTATTTTGGTTGTGCAGTTTGTAAGACACTCACAATTTCAGTGGTTTTACCAGTTGGGTAAGGTTTTAAATTAGGGTACGTCGCAGCAGCAATAAATGGATCATTCCAAGGATCCAATACTTTATGTGCATTATAATCTGCCACTTTTAAAGCACCATCAATAATGTACTGATAAGCATATTCTACGCCTGGCGTTAAGCCTGTTAATCGAACCCAAAAACGCAAACTATCAGGCGTCATTTTCATAACGTGCGAAAGTCCAGGTGTCCAATTATTAAAATCACCGGCTACGGTGATAGAAGATTTTTTAGGCGCATACAAAACAAGTGTTACCGACGTATCACCTGGTTCATAATTAATACCATCTTTAACACCAGCAGGAAGCCCAACAAGGTTTGTTGCACCTGTCACTAAAAACGAAATTGAATCTTTACGTGTTATAGACCCACTCACTCCTTGTACTAGAATTTTTTGAGTGCCTACTTTTTGTAAAATAAATTTTTGCGCGATGCTTGTTCCTGTTGTTGTAGTAATGAGTGAATCATTTACAAAAAGGGATAATGCAGCCGACGTACTTGCAACACCTGCTATTGAAATGGTATCCCCTACAGCCTTTGAAATAGGCTCTAACACAGGCACATACAATGGTTGTGTAACTGGTGTATCAATACGTACGGCCAAACTATTTTCATAAACAGGAATATACATATCAGAAGCATCTGCGTTGCGCAGCACTTGCGAACCCGTAGCGTCTCTAAATAAAATAGCAATTTTTTGAATCGTTTCTGAAGCATTTGTCATGCCAAAGAAATTACGAAGACCACCACTAATCGTAAAAGACCAAACATTGTTAGCAAGCTTGGTACATTTTACTTTGTTATCTGCCACACCCCAAGCAACAGGAACATATTTCCAGTTGCTACTTGAAGTGCTCAGTGAAGTAATCGCACCAATATGCACAAATATGTCACCGGTAACATTTAAGATACCCTTGTTTCCTTTTGTAGCATCCGCAAAAATGGTGATGGAAGAACTTGTCTCTGTAATAAACGCAGGTGATGTACGCAACAATTGTGCATGTGCCGACATAGCAGCTAACAAACAGCATAGCAGTACAAAAATTCTCATAAACAAGCGTTAGTTTGGTATCGTACACCAAATGTGTAATAATTACACGAAGTAAATTTAACTCATTTTACTTTATGTAGAAACGACACGATGTCTTATTTATTTTTTTTTAATATGTTTTTGGTTGATTTTTAATAGAAAAATTTCTTTTACTACATAAAAAATGCCGGATAATTATCCGGCATTAACCAAAAACAGACCTAAACAAAATCGGGGGTATATCATCTATTGAAACACTTTCACCCAATCTACCTTCATTTGTGCCGGAAAAATGGCATCATCTATTCCAAACTTGCCTCCTAAATTTCCGCCAACAGCAATGTTTAAAATCAAATGAAAGTTTTGATCAAATGGCCAAGCACCTGAACCAGTATGCTCGTTTTTGAAAGTGTTGTATAATTTGTTGTCAATGTAAAAATCAATTTTTTCGGGTGTCCACTCAATTTCATAATCATGAAACTGCGTAGATAAATTTGGCACAATTAAAGAAGCGGTTCTTTGTGTTCCAATCATACCGTTGTAACGCTCTGTGTGAACACTACCAAATGCCGAGTCAGGTGCAAACCCAACTGCTTCTAAAATGTCTACCTCGCCACTTTTAGGCCATTCACCATACACTTTATCAGTTGGTAAAATCCATCCAGCAGGCCACAACCCTTTACCAGTAGGGATTTGAGCCCTAATTACAAGTCGACCATATTTCCAATCGCCCTTGTTTTTTGTAACCAGTCTGGCAGAAGTATAATTCGCACCTTCAAATTTTTCTTTGCGTGCTTCGATAATTAAATACCCATTTTCTACACGTGCATTTTCTTTGCGCGCTCCAGTATAATATTGAGCCTCATTATTTCCCCATCCACAAATTCTGGGACATCCTGTTCCAATATCATAACCCCATTTTGCAGAATCCGGTAAACCGTTTACCGAAAAATTATCTTGCCACACTAATTTGGTGTAAGTTCTTTTTTGAGCATGAGTAACAGTAGCTACAAATGAAAGAAACAAAACCAATGCTATATTTCGAAACGTACGCATAAATTAATTGTATTAAAGTTCTACTGATACACCCGCACATAATCCACTTCATAAGTAGCAGTGGCAAAGCCTGAATCGATAGGCCCACCAAAGTTTCCACCCATGGCTAAATTTAAAAGGACAAAAAAGTTTTGATTGAAAGGCAGCGTACTATTGTTGGCAAAAGTGAAATAAAGTACTCCATCAATATAAAATTTGATGGAAACCGCTGTCCATTCACAAGCATACACATGAAACTCGGTGTTTGCGCCCGTTATAACCTTGGTTCCACCTACAGCATTCCCTCCAAAATTACCTGGATAATGCAGGGTTCCGTAAATTCTATTAACGTCACTACCCTTGTGTTCCATGATATCAATTTCACCACAATTAGGCCAGTTTACGGTATTAATATTTGCCCCTAGCATCCATGCAGCGGGCCAGGTTCCAATACCAACAGGTAATTTTGCGCGCACTTCAACTTTTCCGTACTTAAATGAAAATTTATCTTTTGTTAGTAGCCTTGCAGAAGTATAAGCACTTCCACTATAATTTTCTTTTTTGGCAATAATTTTTAAAGTGCCATTAGATACAATGGCGTTATCGGTTCTGTTGGTGTAATACTGCAACTCTTGGTTACCCCATCCGCCAGCACCAAGGTCATAATTCCATTTTGCAGGATTAGGAGCACCTGGCGCATCAAATTCATCAGACCAAATTAACGACTGCGCCACTGTTACAGAAACATCAACTGATTTAGATATCGTTTGTCCCGCAGTATTTTTTGCAATAACGTTAACGGTGTAATTTCCAGATGCCGGATATTTATACATAACAGTTCCGCTAGGTACCGTTTGAAAAATACCATTCCCAAAATCATACTCATACGTAGTTGCATTTGTAGCAGAAGCCACAAAATTTACATTGCCACTATTGTCAGTACTAACCGTTGCAGTAACTGTTAAATTAGTGGGTGCAGGGTTTACAACAGGTGCATCACCTTTTGAGCAAGCCCAAAAAGATGATACACTTGTACATAAAATCAACAATAAATAATTTAAACGCACTGTCTAATAATTATTTTGCCTTTAATTTTTGATACCATGAATTACCATCGGCACCAATATTTCTTAAATGAATACTTGTAGCTGTTGCACTTAAAATTTCATAGGTTGTACCGCCAGTTCCAAAGTTGATGATACCATTACCTGGAACCATAAATTGAATTCTAGTAGACACCGCTGGTGTAGATGCAGAAGTAGCATCCATGAAAGCTAATTTTTTAGCACCAGTTGTAACAATGTTAAAACATGCATCACCACCGCTAAATCCGTAAAACCCACTAGCAGCTCCAATAGAAAATGACTGACCCTTATTGTCAATAGTCATTGATATATTGTTAAGCGCATCTTTTGTGAAAGTAATTTCATCATCATATGCACATGCTTCTCTAGAATTAGGTGTAGCTGCATACCAAATTGGACCAAAGCCATCAGAAGGGCCTACACCAAAATGCCCAGGTGCTTCTTTATCTGTCATCCAAGTGCGAGAACCTGTTCCTGTAAGCGCATCTAAAATTGTTTGCGGAATAGTAAAGGCAACAAATACAGTTACTTTTTTACTAATCACAGAAACAGCACCACCCGTACCAACGGCACGCACAGTAACGATATAATCATTAACACCTGGTGTTGCATATTTATACGTAATGGTTCCAGAAGGAATCACCTGTGTTTTGCCATCACCAAAATCAATATTGTAGGTTAAAGCATCTGTTGCTTTTGCAGTAATGGTTACAGATCCTGTTCCATTACCATTAGGGTTTGTAGCATCTACACCAACTACTGCTGTAGTTAGTGTTAAGCCTGTTGGCGTTTTAATATTACCAAAACTATACTCTGTTTTTTGACAAGAAACAAAACCAATAGTTGTGATAAACAAAACCGCAACAATATATTTTAAATTATTTTTCATAATTGTAGGTTTTATCAAATTAATTTAAGGTGATATCATCAAATAAGAACGTAAAGTTTGCAGAGCCATCACCCACCGTTCCTAAATCAAAAATCAATACGATTTTTTGATAGGTTCTAGCAGTATTGATTGCGCTGTAGTCAAACGTTAATGTTTCCCATGCACCGGCAACCGTAGTTGTTACTTCTTTTTCAAAAGCAATACCACCATCACTTTGGTTTTCAACTTTTAATAAAAGTTTAGCGCCAACTCTTGGAGAAAACACTTTTACTTTAAACGTTTTCTTAGTTGAAAAATCTATTGGAGCTGCTAAACCAATCCAGCTACCACCCCAAATTTGACCTGCATTTTTAACCATCTTACCCACTTTAGCACTTGTGTTACTTCCACCAGATTGCGGATTGTTAACTACCGTTGCAACACCACCATCAAAATCATTGAAAGTGTATGTAAGTGCACTAGATTCAAATGTTAATGGAAGACTCACCGTTTCTACGTAGTTGGTTGCTAATTTTCTAACATCATCCCAGTAAAACACTTTACCGTTTCCGCTATTTCCAAAATCAAAGAAAATAGAAGCCATGTCATATGTATATGCGGCATTAAATGCAGCAGTACCCGGGGCTTGATTATTAAAATCAAAAATCAAAGTTTCCCACTCACCTGCTGTTGTAGTTGTTGCAAAAGTTTCAACTGAACGCTGGCCATTGGTATGGTCTTCTACTTTTAATAAAACTCTAATGCCAGCAGCTGGAGAATATACACGTACGCTCATTTGAGAAGCAGCAGCCGTTAAAGGAATGGCAGTTGCAAAACCAGTGCTAGTACCAATGGTAGTTCCAGCCCAAGTTTCAGCACCATTTGGTTTGGTTGTTTTTTTAACATTATTATTTGCATTGGTAGGATCAACTGCATCAACAGTTTGGTTGTTACCAAAATCTGTTACCGTATAGTTTACACCAGCCACATCAAATGTTACTGGTAAATCTATTTTAGAATTAGGCATGGCATCTGTTAATCTAATATCATCCATGTAAAAAGTGTAATTAGCAGATCCGTCACCAGGCGTGCCATTATCAAAAATTACAACGATGTTGTGATATTCATTAGAAGCATTAATAGTTCTATAATCAAACGCTAGGTCTTCCCATGCATTAGCAACTGTTGTTACTACTTCTTTTTCAAAAGCAATAGATCCGTTACCAGCATTTTCAACTTTAAGAAGCACTTTAGCACCAACTCTTGGAGAAAACACTTTCATACGAAACACTTTGTTAGCAGAAAAGTCGATAGGGCCTCCAAGACCAATCCAACTTCCACCCCAAGGGTCTCCTGCATTTTTTACCATCTTAGCTACTTTAGTAGATGCATTTGCAACATTACTGTGCGGATTTGCAACAATCGTTACATTACCACCACTAAAGTCATTCCATGCGTAGTTGATTGTAGTAGATTCAAAAGTTACTGGAAGTACAACAGGGTCTACAATCGTAATAACTTTTGTAAATGTTGTTGTTGCAGCCCCACCACTTAATGCAACCACTCTAACCGTGTAAGAACCTGTTTTAGCATAGGTTTTAGAAATTGTTTGTCCTTCTAAAAAATTAGTAGGCACTTCATTGGCAACATCTCCAAAATAAACCTGGAAGAAAGTTTCATACAAAGCTTTTGCAGAAACATTCACTTTGTATTTGTTAGCAGGATCAATAACTGCTGTTACCTCTAAATTTTCAGGTGCTTTAAAAGTTACTGTTAACTTTTGCGTTACAGTTGTTGAAACACCAGCAACGTTTGTACCTGTAATTTTTACATCGTATATGCCTTCTGGATACACTTTTGAAGTACTGCCACCAGGTAACACCTTAACAGGACCAGCAGTTCCATGTCCGTATGCAATTTCAAAACTTGCAACACCTTCACCATTAGGGGTAATCGTTACAAGCCCTGTATTATCTTGGGTAATGGTAAACATAGCACCCAATTTTGCAGATGTTGCAGTCGTTTGTACGAAAGAAACATCATCATTGATTTCTTTTTTACATCCTGAGAATGTAGCAATGAGTATCAAGCAACTCAATATGTATTTTAATGTTTTCATACTATTTAATTCAATAGATTATACAATGAGATTAATATCCAGCATTTTGTGTTAAACCAGAAATATCAACCTCTTGTTGAGGTATTGGGAATACTTCATGTTTACCAACTTTAAAGCCAGTGATTTTTGAAGCAGCTTGTCCAGTTCTTACAAGGTCAAAGAAACGATCTCCTTCCATTGCAAGTTCTAATCTACGCTCATCCCAAATTGCTTGACGAAGTGCAGTTCCGGTTGCAGTAATATTATTAGATGCATTACCAAATGCTCTTTGTCTAACCTGATTTAAATAACCTTGTGCTTTTGCATCATTAGGTGCAGTAGCTCTATTAAATGCTTCGGCAGCCATTAATAAAACATCAGCGTAACGAATGATTCTAAAGTTATTGAGGTAGTTTAACTCTACTTGACCAGAAGTTTCTCCTTTACGTGGTAAATACTTTTGATTGTATAAACCAGTATTTTTAAATGGAGCTACTTGATAGGTAATATTAAACGAAGGATTTGCAGCTTTGTAAGCTTCAATATCTAATACCGTTACAGTTTTACGCTTATCACCTGCAGCATAAGCAGCCGCTAAATTTTGCGTAGGTAAATTGGTACTCCAACCTGCCGCATACGGCATTTGAGCAGAACCATTTAAGCCTCTAATACCACACTGCTGAATAGCATAGTTACCTTGACCACGTGTTGCTCCACCCCAGTTATAGTAAGGAGATACATTAGAATACTGAATTTCAAAAACAGATTCAGGTCCGTTCTCACCACTTGCTAAATACATAGCACCAAAATCAGAAACAAGTGTAAATGCATTTGCACTGATTACAGCATCTAGGGTAGTAGCAGCTAAATCAAATTTATTTTGATAGAGGTATACTTTTCCAAGTAATGCTTGTGCCGCATACTTTGTAATTCTACCTTTTTGAACTTGAACTGCCGGAAGCGCTGTTACAGCAGCTGTTAAATCTGCTTCAATTTGCTTATAAACATCCGCTTTAGGTGAACGCTTCAAGGTTTTTGATTGTGCAAGACTTAAACGCTTGTCTGTAAAAAGAGGCACATCACCAAACATACGTACGAGTGTAAAGTAGTAGTACGCACGTAAAAAATGAACTTCGCCATACAAAGCTTCTTTACCCGCAAACTCAATTTTTTCACCTGCTAAATTAGCTGCTTTGTATTGCGCCATATAATTGGCACGATTTACACCTTCATACGCCGATACCCATATTTCTTGAAGGGTTCCGTTTACTGGTGTATGCGTATAATCGTCAATTTGTTGTAACGATAAAACGTCTGAAGCATTTTCTCCACCAGACACTGCATTATCAGATGCAATATCACCAATTGGTACTACTTGGTTGATCCATTGTAGTGGCGTGTAAACACTAACCAACATATTTCTGTAATCAGATGCAGACTTTAAATAGTCTTGCTCTGTGATAACAAAGTCTTCGTGAGGATTGTAATCGACCCACTTTGTACAAGATATAAGCGTGGTAATAACTAAAACCAGGCCTACTATTTTTATTGAATTGATCTTCATAATTGTATATTTAAGTAGTGAAGATTATAGTTTAATATCAAAGCCAAATGCAAATGTTCTGGCTTGAGGATATGCACCACGATCGATACCTGTATCTAAAATGCCACCTGCAATTTCAGGATCAAATCCAATATACTTTGTAAATACAAAAGCATTTTTTACTTGTGCATATACGCGAATACTGTTGAACCACTTTTTAGAAGCTGGCGTATTAAAGGTGTAACCGAGTTGAATGTTCTTGATTTTTAAGAAAGAACCATCTTCTACATATCTATCTGATACTCTAATATTACTATTTGCATCTACAAAAGAATATCTCGGTAAACGTGCATCGTTTGTAGTACCCTCTCCAGTCCAACGACCAAGTACAGAACGGTCTTTGTTAGAGAAGTTAGCATTACGCTCGTAAGCTCTATAAATATCGTTACCTACAGAAGCATATAAGAATGTATTGAAATCAAAATTCTTGTAGCTCAAATTAAAGCTCCAACCCATGGTAAACTTAGGGAATGGATTACCAATATTTGTTTGGTCTGATGCATTGATCACACCATCACCATTCATATCTACGTATTTGATATCACCTGGTTGTGCACCTGCTTGTTTAGGTGATGCAGCAATCTCAGCAGCATTTTGGAAAAGACCTGCTGTTTTGTAGCCATAAAAATAACCTGGCGCAAATCCTTTTTCAAATACAGTAACACTTTGTGATTGACCATTGAAGTAGAAACCACCTAAGATTTTAGCAGTACCATTATCATTGGTGGCAGTTACTAAATTGGTTGCTGTTGTGAAAGTCAATGCTGTATTGAATTTCAAGTTTTTACCAATGGCTTCATTGTAATTTAAAGTGAAGTCAAAACCACTTGTTTTGGTAGCACCAATATTTGCGATAGGGCTAGGTACCGTTCCTAAATACAAAGAAGCAGCTGGGGTAAATAATAAACCATCCACTGTTTTTTGGAAATAGTCAGCGTTGATAGAAAACTTGTTGTTAAACACAACTAGATCAAAACCAATATTAGATTGAATTTGCTTTTCCCATCTCAACGTAGTATTTGCAGAAGAACCTACTGTAGAACCTGGATAGAATACATCGTTAAATGTATATCCATTACTATTTGCAGTTGGGCCGTAGCTTGGTCCACCAGTAACAATGCTCACAAATTGTGGGTTCACATTTTCGTTACCAATGCTACCATAACTACCTCTGATTTTTAATTGATCTACCCAGTCTGCTTTAAAGAATTTTTCTTTAGAAACAACCCATCCTAGTGATCCTGAATAGAAATTACCAAATTTATTATCAACACCAAATGCATAAGAACCATCTCTACGTGCACTAAATGAAGCTAAATATTTGTCTTGATAATCATAGTTGATACGAGAAAAATAAGATAGGTTTCTTCTAAAATATTGATAGTAGTAACCTGCTAAAGCGTTGGTATTGGTAGCAGTGTTGTTACCAGTTGCAGCTGTAAAATCTGCAAACTCCCAACTATTAAATGGAACATCTTGACGCGTTGCACCTGCAGCGTTACCGCTTACTTTTGCTAAAGAAAAACCAAACACAGTTTCAAAATTATGATCCTGCTTTAATTTAAAATTATAGTTTGCGAAAGACTCCCAAGTATAATTGAAGTTGCTTACTTTTTCGTGTGCCACACTATTAAATCTACCAACAACTGTAGAACCATCAGCGTTCATTGAATTGTCTACGTTTAATGGGCCGTAAAATACAAGTGGGTTAAAGCTTTTAGCATTGCCATCATATTTTGTATAACCAAAACGAGAAGATAATGTTAGGTTGTTTAACACCTTGTATTGTAACTCAAACTTTCCGTAAATTTTAGAACCAACATTTGAGTTGTACGTGTTCTCTAATTTAGTAAGCGGATTAAAAATTTCAGATAATAATAAATTACTGAAACCATATTTACCTGCTGTATTAGGAACATTATTTAATACGCTTACGGTTGGATCAAAATTGATCGCACTACCAATAACACTATTAAATGAGTTCTCTTGGATTCCTTTAGAGTTTAAAGTAACTGCAGTAGTATTTAATAAGAACTTTAGTTTCTTAGAAATATCAAAAGTTAAGTTGGCAGAAAAGTTACCTCTATCAAAACGAGATTTATCATTTCCTCCTACAATACCACCCTGGGTTAAATAACCCGCAGATAAAAAGTAGGTCATATTTTCGCTACCACCTTGCGCTGCAATCGTATGAGATTGCATAGCAGCTCTTTTAAATACTTGGTCTTGCCAATTGGTTCCTACACCTAATAAAGAAAGGTTTGGAAACACAATAGGGCCTCCTGCAGTGGTACTACCTTCATTAATCATGGCAGCATATTCTGTAGCGTTTAAAACACCAAGGGTGTTCATCACTTCTTGCACACCATAGTTACTATTAATAGTAATCGCTGCTTTTTGGTTTTTTCTACCACCTTTGGTGGTAACCACAATAACACCATTACCACCTTTAACACCAAATATGGCAGTGGTAGCAGCGTCTTTTAAGACGTTAATTGACTCAATATCTGCAGCGTTAATCGCATTAAGATCGGTAAGGGTTTGAGGAACCCCGTCAATAATAACAACTGGGTCAGTACCAGAAAAAGAAGGGATACCTCTAATTAATACCGTTGGCTTAGAACCTGGTGATCCAGATTGGATAACGTTAACACCAGACGCCTTACCTTGTAAAGCCTCTTCCGTTCTTACGGGTTTTAGTTTTTCGATATCACTTGACTTTACAGTTGAAATAGCACCAGATATTTTGGTCACCTTTTGGGTGCCATAACCTACTACTACTACATCACCAAGTGTGTTTGCAGGATTTTGCTCCAAAGAAACCTCTACTTGACCCGCTTTTACCACCGTAACCTTGGAGGTAATTAAGCCTGTGTAAGTGATTTCTAGAACAGAACCTACAGCTGTGTTTAGTGAAAACCGGCCATTGGCATCGGTGAGGGCAACAGATTTGCCCTTAACAGAAACAGAAGCCCCTACTAGCAATTCGCCAGTATTTTTGTTTTTTACGCTACCGGTAACGGCAATTGACTGAGCATAAAGCGTTTCTACGCCAAGCCCGAGCATCAAAACAAGGCACATAAGAATAAATCTTATTTTCATAATGCAATCGTTTATGTGAAAGAAAAAAAATGAATTTTTGGCAACGTAAAAATAGTAATAGACACTACAAAATCTTTATTGTTTAACACTTCAATACTACATCACTATTTTTAACTAATTGATTATCAATAATGTAAATTACTTCAATACTACATCAATGAACATTTCATATATTTAATTTTTAATAAAATCTTTGAGCAGTGAAAAAAATACTCTTTTTACTTCTTCTACCCCTTTTTGCGATCAGCCAAAACACTATTGGTCTTCCAGATATTATAAATTACTCTAAACTATCTTACAACGCAGGGCTTCAGAACTGGGATGTAAAACAAGATAAAAACGGAATTGTTTATTTTGCCAACAATGAAGGCTTATTAAGTTTTGATGGGAAAAACTGGAAACTCTATCCACTGCCCAATAAAACCATTGTTAGGTCAGTATCCATTGGAAGCGACCATAAAATATACGTGGGCGGGCAGGACGAACTTGGTTATTTTGCCCCAAATGCCAACGGAAACCTAGTTTATTATTCACTTACCGCATTAATTCCGGCAAAACATAGGTCTTTTGAAGACGTTTGGGACATTGTTTCGTCTGGATCAGCCCTATTTTTTAGATCTCCCAATAAAATTTTCCAATACTTTGGCGGCGCTATTACGGTATTTAAAGCCCCTTCCGAATGGGCCTATTTAACAAGTTGCAACGGAAAATTGTACGCCCACGACTACCAAACGGGCCTTATGGCATTTGAAAATGACAATTGGCAACCAGTGGTAACCAATTATAGTTTTTCAAAAACCGATCCCATTACAGGCATGATACCTAGCGGATCGGGGGCCATCATTACAACCCTCAAAAGCGGGATATTTTACTTTAACAATAATATCATTACCCCAATTAAGTCGGGAGCTGCCAATTTTTTGCAAAATGAACGGATTTATAGCGCCATAGCCATTAATAAAGAATGGACAGCCCTGGCAACAAGCAATAGTGGCGTATACATTATTAATAACAGAGCCGAAATCATTCAAAAGTTTTCAAGCACCGAAGGGCTTCAGAGTAATAATATTTTAAGCATCTTTTTAGACAACAAGCAAAATTTGTGGCTTGGCTTAAATAATGGACTGGATTTTATTGCCTACAACAGTGCCATTAAACATATTTCACCCAAATTACTCGACGAATCAGGCTACACCGCTATGATTCAAAACCAACAACTTTATATAGGTACATCTAATGGGCTTTACACGGTTGCACTGCAGCCCTTACATGATTTAAGTTTTAGTAAAGGTGATTTTGCGTTGGTGCAAAATACAAGCGGCCAAACATGGGGACTTTCACTGATCAATAACAAATTATTATTAGGCCATCATGAAGGCGCGTTTTATGTAAACAATAATACGGCTACCTCCTTTTCTAGTAAACCAGGGTTTTGGAACTTTACACCACTGGGTAATATGTCACCTGCTAGCATCGTAGTTGGTGGCACGTATAGAGGACTTACCATTTTTGATGCAAAAGCCAATGAACTTTTTCAATCATTAGATATTCCAAACTTTATTGAATCCTCGAGGTATGTAACCATTGATGGCGAAGAAAACATTTGGGTGTCGCATCCTTACCATGGCGTATATAAAATTGAAAAAAATAGTGACGGACAATATACCACCAAACAATATCAGAAAAAAGAAGGACTGCCCGCTTTACTCAACAACCACATTTATAAAATAAAAAATAGAATTGTAGTTGGTACAGAAAACGGGGTATATGAGTACAATTCCGAAAAAGATAGGTTTGAAGTCGCCTCTAGCTACACTTCACTTATAGGCAACCAAAGTATTCGATATTTGAAAGAAGATAAAGAAGGTAATATTTGGTTTATTCATGAAAAAGTATTGGGCGTTATTGACTACACTGGCAATCAACCACAAGTCATTTATATACCTGAACTTAACGGCAAAATGTTAAGTGGCTTTGAATATATCTATGCAATAGATGGTAGCAATATTTTTTTAGGTGGCGAGAAAGGATTCTATCATATCAATTATGAAAAATATAAAAAGCTAGCGCCCGCATTAAATGTTCAAATCAGATCGGTACATATCATTGATAATCTAGACAGTACTTTATTTGGTGGTTACTTCAAAAATGTAAATGAAAACCAACTACAAGAGCCAAACAGGATCCCACAGGTTGCTTACCGTTTTAAAACCATGCACTTTGACTTTACATCAGTTGCATTTGGCTTTCAAAACAACTTAGAATATAGTTATAGACTCAAAGGTTTTGAAAACAACTGGTCTGGATGGACAAAAAGAACAGAAAAAGAATATACCAATTTGGTGCCAGGCAGTTATACGTTTGAAGTAAAGGTTAGAAACAACCTAGGCAATGAATCAGCGGTATCAAGCTATCAATTTAAAATTAATGCACCATGGTACCGAACACTATTTGCGTATCTACTTTATTTTATTGCTATAGGATTTGGTGTTTATAAACTTCATATATACCAGCGTAAAAAGTTTAAAGCGCAGCAGCAAAAATACGAGCAGGAGCAACAACGTTTAAGATACATCCACGAACTAGAAATTAATAAATCTGAAACCGATATAGTTACACTTCAAAATGAAAAGCTAGAAGTAGAAATTGAATATAAAAATTCTGAACTAGCTTCTTCTGCGATGCATATTGTAAAAAAAGGCGAGCTACTTACCAAAGTAAAAAGCGAACTAGGTAGTATCATAAAAAAAATCGACAATGAATATGCCATCACCGAATTAAAGAAAATGGTAAAGGCACTCAATGAAGACGAAAACTTAGACCAAGAATGGGAGTACTTTACCAAACACTTTGATAAAGTGCATTCCGATTTTATTGTCAAACTCAAAGAAAAGCATAGCAATATCAGTAACAACGAATTAAAGTTGTGTGCTTATTTAAGAATGAACCTCTCAACCAAAGAAATTGCTCAACTTATGAATATATCAGTAAGGGGCGTTGAAATTAGTAGGTATCGACTTAGAAAAAAATTAAACCTAGCAACTGACACCAACTTATTTGATTACCTCATAACGATTGGATAATTCTACAATTTCGTTGGGCCATGGAATGGTTTTACCACTTGACAACCAAGAAGGCATAGATGCGTTTCGTTCCTTTAGTTTTTGAGTAAGCAAATTTGATAGGACTTTCGTTTTTGCAAGTTCAACACCTGACAAGTCGTGCTGTTCCTCTATGTCTTTTGAAAGATCATACAACTCCAGAATTTGGTGCTTATGAAAATAAATAAGTTTCCAATCTCCTTGCCTAATGGCAGATGCCCATGAAATTCCTTTTACATTCACATTTGTCCAGTTGTTGGGATAATGCCAAACAATGCTTTTTTGTTGATCTAATTTTTTTTGTTTTCCTTGTAAAACCGGTAAAAAATTGATGCCATCTACTACTTGCTTCATTGTTTTTGGGAAGGCATTTGCCATTTGCAAAATGGTAGTAAAATAATCTTCCGAAACAATATATTGTTTAGATACAGAACCCGGTTTTATTTGAGGTCCAGCAGCAATCATGGGTATGCGAATGCCTCCTTCATACAAAGATCCCTTCCCTTGCTTGAGTGGTAGGTTTTGCGTATGCGGCTCGCCAGATCTACTTCCTTTTAAACTTAGGCCACCATTGTCTGAAGTAAATAAAATATAGGTATCCTTATCCAGTCCATTTTTTTCTAAATAGTTTATGATATCACCTAAGCTTTTATCCATGCCTTCTACGAGAGCCGCATATTTAGCTTCTGTATCGGTAAGGCCTGCATCCAAATATTTTTGATAAAAGCGAATGTCTTTTTCGTAAGGTACATGTACCGCATAATGCGATAGATATAAAAAGAAAGGTTTATTGCTATTTCTATGATCAAGCGTTTGAATCGCTTCTCTTGTTATGGCCTCCGTTAAATAAAGGTCTTCGGGTATATATTTTTCAAGCCCTCTAACCGCCCAGCTTATATCCTTTTCATTTTGACGATAATTTTTGGATGCCAAAAAGCTACCCGGATGACCCGCTGCACTTCCTCCAATGTTTACATCGAAACCCATATTAATGGGTGAAGCGCCTGGCATACCTGTAGATGCAAAATGTGCTTTACCTGCATGTATGGTGTAATAACCTGCCTCTTTTAAAATTTGCGGTAAAGGGGTCGCCACTACCGTATGTTGAAGTTCATTTGTATAATTACGTTCCGGTGTGAGTCCGTTATAATTCCAATTAGCAGGTTGTAATAAACTGTCTTTAAAATCAGTGGGTGTATTGATATTTACATTTGTCCAATTGGTAACACCATGTCTTGCGACATTCATACCCGTCATTAAACTTACCCTGGTAGGTGTACAAACTGCATTTGAATAGGCATTTGTGAGCATCATTCCCTTGGCAGCTAAACGCTCCATGTTAGGTGTATGATAGGTAGCATTGAGTTTTGTAGGCTTATCCCAAAAAGGTAAGGAACAATCCTGCCAACCCATATCATCAACAAGAAATAAAATGATATTGGGTTGTTTAACTTGTGCACGAAGTTGAAAGCCCACAAAAAATACGAACAAAAAAATCCATCCTTTTTTCATATTAGAAAAATACTAAAAAAAATGGAACCTACATAAACAATGTAGATTCCATGTAACAGGGGGCTTATTAAACAAACTAAATATTAGAACGACTTAGTTCCATTAGGCTGAAAACTGTATCTAAAAGTATAGTAACGTTGATCTTTCATTTTAACATTATCAGAAGCTGTTGCAGCTGGTGTTACACCGCCTTTGTAATAATTTAAAATTTCAATTTTTGCAAATTTTCCAGACGCCGTTCTAATTACTAAAACACGACCAGGAATAGGGGTTACTAAATTTTTTAGGCCATCATACACATACCATCCTTTGTTACTACCAAATGGAATAGCGTAAGAAGTTGGAACATTTTCTGTTCTGAATGTTGAGTCAGATGAAATTGTTTTTAAATCCTCGAATAGGCCTACATAAACAAAACCGCCACCAGCGCCCGGTCCACCATTTCCACTATTGGTTAAAATAGCAGTACCTCTAAATGCGATATCCCATTTAGTAGTTGCACTATCAGTAGAAGGTACTACTGTCCCTTTTTCAATACTGTAAAAAGTATACTTACCAGCGCCATAAGGCATTCCTCCAAGTGGCGGCACACCAGGTGTGATACCAATGATGGTGTCGGCAGGTAAATTGTTTACTGTAAGAGAAACAACCGGCTCTACCTTAGTTGTATTGTTTTCTTTGGTACAAGCGGCAAATAATAAAAAAGCAAAAAATGTGTAGATGATCTTTTTCATAGTGTCTATTTTTCGGTTGATTGTTTAATTGAATAGTTGATACTTATAAATCCAGTACGCCCCATAAAATTGGGCATATTAATTGCGTCTCTATAATTGAGTATATTATTGCAACCTGCTTGCATGGTAATATTTTTAATAAGCGGGAGTCCGATGGTTGCGTTTAACTGAATAAACCCGGTAGCCTTACTGTCATTGGTGTTGTAGAGACCATTCCCATCCGTATCTGTTACATACCAGCTGCTTCTGTAAAGCGCGCGAACCGTTGCAAATACCTGTTCTTTTTGATACTGTAGTTTTAGATTCAACTGATGCTTACTTCTATTGGGCAAGCCAACATAATCGGCAGCATTTAAAAGCTTACTGTATCCATTTGCATCGCGGGTAAACACTTTACCTTGTTCAATTTTATCAAGTTCAGAAGCATCGCCAGATAATAAGAATTGATACCCGCTACTGATTAAATAATGTTTCCCAATTTTATGATTGGCATTGAGTTCTAACCCTTTTGTAAAAGCTGTTTTTACATTGAGGTAGCTAAATATTTGAGCGCCGCCTGGCCTGTATGCCACCAACCTACTATCAATTAGATTGTTGATGTTATTATAAAAAAGTCCAGCCGATATATTGTGTTTTGGAGATGGCGCAAAATCGAAACTTGCATGATACCCTGTAGAAAACTCTGGTTGTAAAGCAGCGAGACTGTAATAATCCTGCTCGATACTTGCAATTTGTCCAAGCCCTTTTAGTGCAGTAATAATTTTTTGTGCTTCAATGGCACCAAACACACTATAACCACCTGCTGCCGTATTGGTAAAATTCAAATAAAGCTGTCTAAAATCGGGCGCTTTAAAACCTCGGCCTACACTTGCCTTAAAATTTAATGTATTGGTAATTGAATACTTTAATGCAAGCTTTGGACTAAACGCTGCTGCAAAAAGTGCATTGTGATCATAGCGTGCGCCGCCAATAACAACAAGCTTCTCCAGTGGTTTCCACTCTGATTGAAAAAAAGCATAGCCTACCGCATTCTCTTTGGTACTTTCTCTCTTATCATACCTCGTGCTATTGGCTTTGTCTACTAAATAACCTGCACCAATTGAGGTTTCTAGATTTTTTGAAACAGCAATATCTGTTTGTGATTCTAGCCTTAAAAAATGTTGCTTAAAATAATCGGTGTAAGGGGCTCCAGATGTAGTAGCTAGCTCCTGCTCACTCGCAAATGTAGTGGCATACAATTTAGCACTGCTTTTAATGCTGTTGTTAAATTTGTGCATTAACGTTGCCGAAAAATTGGCATCGTCATTTGATTCTTTTCCTTCGGAGTTTACAATAACGCCATTATTTTCTACTGCAATTTCATTGGTAATACGCTCCCTATTGAATCTTACAGACCCCAACAGTTTTGTTTTGTCTGAAATTTGATACCCCAGTTGATGTTGCTGTGTAAACCTGTTAATAGGTGTTACAAAACTGGTTTGACTATTAGGGCGCAAACTAAACCCATTGGTGTAATAATTATTGGCAAACCCTTGGTATGTAAATTTATTTTTCGAAAAATTGAACCTGGCGTTAATATCGGAAGTATTAAAACTTCCGTATCTAGCACTCAATGCAAATTCATTTTTTGTAGGGGTTGTGGTAATTATATTAATCACACCAGCCATGGCCTCACTTCCATACAAACTAGAAGAAGGTCCTTTTACAATTTCAATTTGCTTGATGTTTCCAACCGTGATTCTATTTAAATCTAGTATGCCAGCAGTTCTTCCTACTAGTGGCTCTCCGTTTAGTAATATTAATGTGTAATCGGGATTTAAACCTTGCATTTGAACACCTGCACCAAAACCAGTTGTTATAAATAAACCTGCTTGCTCTTGTAAGATATCGGCGAGTCTAACAGAACCCGCTTGTGCAATTTGTTTGCTAGAAATAAGTGTTACCGGAACGGCAACATTGCCTAATTTTTTTTCGGTTCTAGTGGCAGTCACTACTATTTCATTGGCCGAACCATACAATGTGTCTGCGCGCGTTATTTTGCCCACCTGCCCGTTAGCAGCTGTAAAGCCAAAAAACAAACCCACTATCAAACCTCTAAACCGCATCTGCATTGATTTCAAGTGCAAATGTGACTTATAGAGTGGGGGCAATTGTCATAGAATTGTAGAACGGCATGGCGCTGTTCTTTTATGACTTTTTAATGACAAAAACGACCTTATTGTATAACAGCATAGTTCCATTTGTACGCTGTAGATGAAACAACCGCCGTTGCATTTGTATTAATAGTAAACCCAGTTGTTGTTATATTGACCCAAACAGCTTGTGTAGCAGCTAAACTAGCAGTTGCAGCATTGGCTGGCGTGATTACCACCACAGGCGCTGTCGAAAAGGCGGTATTATAAGTGATGGTAGCCAGTACTGCATTAACCGTCGGGCTTGTACCCGTTGTTAATGCTACCACACCACTCATATCTGTACCGGTTACAGAAACTGCAGTAGGCGAAGTGCCCGCACCAGTAGATGCAGCAATACTTAAAGCGCCAGAATTCCCCTTTAAGTGTTTAGCAGTGATATCGTTTGTTGTTACAATCGCCCCCGATGTACTCACCCTTGTAATAGATCCATTACCAAGTACAATCGTGTTTGATGTCGAGTTCGTTGCACCTCTACCTAGTACGGTTGCATTGGTAATACCATCTGCAATATCTGTTCCGT
>JBEGUD010000027.1:0-21024 GCA_041179065.1 Bacteroidota bacterium
TTTAGTTTTGGTGGACCTGGTCAATTAACCAACAACCAAAAAGGTGCTTATGGTTGGAACCAAGCATTAAAATCTGATGTAGAAGGTCACAAACTTTTTTCGGTAGATGATGCGAGAGCAAAATCATTTAGAGAAACAGGTTTTGGTGCCGTACTTACACACCAAAAAGATGGTATTGTTAGAGGAACAGGAACAGTTGTAGCGCTTGCAAACAGCAAAGACAATTTTGTTGTGATTAAAGAAAAAGCAGCGTCGCTACTTTCATTTAATAAAGGTACTTCTACACAAACCTACCCAAGTTCATTAATGGGTTCTATCGCGTTACTTCGTCAAACTTATTTAGACGCTGCATGGTATAAGAACAACCCAGCTGCAACAGGTTTAAAAGGTGATGGCGTAAATATTACCCTTCAATCATTTAATGCAAACGCAGGCCTTCCTCAAATTTTTGATCCTGCCGATAGAGGTGCTGGTGATGTTTGGGGTGTAATGCGTGCAGACCGTGTGGGTGATGAATTTGGTGTACAATATATTATTAAAGCAACCGGTAAAGAATACCAAAGAATTAAAGAAGTAGCTGCTACGAAAGCGCCGCTTATTGTAAACTTAAATTTCCCAGTGGCCATGGATGTAGAAGATCCTGCTGATGCAAGACTTGTTTCATTACAAGATATGAAGCACTGGGAACTAGCGGCAACAAACCCTGGTGCTATTGAAAAAGCAGGCATTCCTTTTTGCTTAACAAGTTCTGATTTAAGAGACGCTAAATCATTTTTAGCGAGCGTAAGAAAAGCCATCGAAAACGGTTTATCAGAAAAAGCAGCGATGGATGCACTTACAAAAACACCAGCAACTTGGTTTGGTGTGTATGATAAAGTAGGAAGCATCGAAGCTGGAAAACTAGCCAACTTTGTAATTACAACCGGTCCTGTTTTTGCAGAAAAGACAACCTTATTACAAAACTGGGTACTTGGAGAAAAGTACGCTGTGAACGAATCTGCGTGGACAAGCGTGAATGGAAATTATTCACTCACTTTAAATACGCCAACACCTCAAACATTTGCTTTCGAAATTAAAAGTAATAACAGCGCAACAGTTATTGCAAAAGATACCGTTGCTGCAACATTTAGTTACGATGGTAAAGTAGTTAAGTTTTCTTTCGCTCCAGAAAAGCGCTCTCGCAACAATATTAGATTTACTGGTTTTAACACCGGTAATACTTTTAATGGAACAGCGCAGGACGCAGACGGAAATAATTTTACTTGGACTGCTGTATATGCTTCTGCATCTAAGCCTGATACTGCTTCAAACGCAGGTGGCCGTGGCCGTATGGGCGCCGGTGGATTTGGTGGTGCTGCTGCTGGCAAAATGGGAAAAGTTAGTTTTCCGATGATGGGCTTTGGCGTAGATTCTCTAGCAACCAACGCGCAGGCTTATTTAATTAAAAACGCAACCGTTTGGACTTCAGAAAAAGAAGGCATTTTACAACAAACAGATGTGCTTGTTAAAAACGGTAAGATTGCTAAAGTGGGCAAAAATTTATCGGACGCAAATGCAAAAGTTATTGATGGTACCGGCAAACACGTAACAGCAGGTATTATTGATGAGCACTCACATATTGCATCTGCCTCAACCAATGAAGGTGGACAAAGCGTAACTTCTGAAGTACGTATTCAAGACAACATCAATCCAGACGATATCAATATTTACCGTCAATTAAGTGGTGGTGTTACAACCTCTCACATTTTACACGGTTCTGCAAATACCATTGGTGGTCAAACGCAGTTAATTAAATTAAGATGGGGTGCCGACGATGAGGGCTTACTATTTAAAGGTGCCGATCCATTCATCAAATTTGCATTAGGAGAAAACGTAAAACGTACTTCTTCTACACAAGGTAACAACCGTTACCCAGACACTAGAATGGGCGTAGAACAAGTGTTAAACGATGCGTTTGCAAGAGCAAAAGCATACGAAGCAGCACTTGCAAAAAACCCGGCTACTAGACGCGATCTAGAATTAGATGCACTTGTAGAAATCATGAACAAAAAACGTTTCATTACTTGTCACTCTTATGTGCAAAGTGAAATTACAGCGACGATGCGTATTGCAGAAAAGTATGGTTTTAAAGTAAACACGTTCACGCATATTTTAGAAGGTTATAAAGTAGCCGATAAAATGAAAGCACACGGTGTAGCGGCATCAACGTTTTCTGATTGGTGGGCTTACAAAGTGGAGGTTACAGATGCCATCCCTTACAACGCTGCTATTATGACAAAAGTGGGTTTAAATGTTGCAATCAATTCTGATGATGCAGAAATGGCGCGCCGCTTAAATCAAGAAGCTGCAAAGAGCGTAAAATATGGTGGTTTAACCGAAGAGGAAGCTATTAAAATGGTAACCATCAATCCTGCAAAAATGTTGCACGTTGATAGCAAAGTAGGAAGTATTAAAGCAGGTAAAGATGCTGACCTTGTAGTATGGAGCGATAATCCATTAAGTATTTATGCGAAAGCAGAAAAAACAATGGTGGACGGTATCGTTTATTTTGACCGCGAAAAAGATGCACAAATGCGTAAGCAAGTGCAAGCAGAACGTAGCCGCTTAGTGGCTAAAATGGCGGGCGAAAAAAGAGCGGGAAGACCAACCATACCAGCAGCTCCAAGCTTTAAGGAAGTACATATTTGCAACGACCACTCACATAAATTAGGTATGCTTGAAATAGAAAGTGAAGAAGAAGCAACCCAAAACGAAAACAAATAAACTGTAGCGACATGAAAAAAATAATAGTTACACTTGGCGCGCTCGTATCATTCACTGCTGCAGTATTTGCACAAGATGATGTTTACCCAGCCGCAAAACAAAGTAAAAAAACAGCGATTGTTGGTGCCACTGTGCACGTAGGCAATGGACAAGTAATAGAAAACGGAACCGTTGTATTTGACAATGGAAAAATTGTTTATGCTGGTGACGCAGCCGCTGCGCCAAAAGCAGAAAACACCATTGATGCAAAAGGCAAGCAGGTATATCCAGGCTTGATTTTACCATCTTCTAATTTAGGTTTACAAGAAATCACTGGCGTTAGAGGAAGCACCGATATCAATGAGATTGGTGAGTTTAATCCAAGCGTACGTAGCATTGCAGCGTATAAAGCAGAGTCTATCATTGTTAACACCTTAAGACTTAACGGAATTTTACTTGCACACACCGTGCCGGGTGGTCAGCTCATTGCTGGTCAATCTTCTGTGGTACAATTAGATGCATGGAACTACGAAGACGCAGCTTATAAAACAGACATGGGTATGCATTTTTACATGCCTAGCTTGTTATCAAGAGGCGGTGGACGTGGTTTTGGCGGCGGTAGAGGTTTTGGTGGTGGCGCTCCAGCGGGCGATCCCATCAAAGAAGCGCTTGATAAAATCGAAAGCGTTAAAGCCATTTTTAGAGAAGCGAAAGCCTATCATCAAAAAGGTGCCGACAAACAAATCAATTTAAAATTAGAAGCAACAAAAGGTTTATTTAACCGCACACAAAAATTATTTGTGCATTGCGATCAGGTAAAACAAATGATTGTAGCGATTGATTTTGTTAAAGAATTTGGTTTTGATGTAGTTGTAGTTGGCGCTAGCGAAAGTTGGCAAATTGCTGATTTATTAAAAGCCAATAACATTGCTGTAATCTTAACACAAGAACATAGTTTACCAACCACCGATGATGATGATGTTGATCAGCCTTACAAAGCAGCAAGCGTTTTACAAAAAGCGGGCGTATTGTTTTGTTTAAATGATGACGATCCTCAAAACCGTGGTAGAAACCTAATGTTTAACGCTGGAACCGCTGCTGCATATGGTTTAGGTAAAGAAGGTGCCCTTCAAGCCATTACCTTAAATGCTGCTAAAATTTTAGGTGTAGCAGATAAAACGGGTACCCTCGAAGTAGGTAAAGACGCTAACATTGTTATCAGCGAAGGCGATATTTTAGATATGAAATCTAGTATTGTTACAGATGCATTTATACAAGGACGCGCGGTTGCTATTACAAGCAAACACAAGCAGTTGTATGAGCGTTACAAACACAAATACGAGATTAAATAAAGCACTTAATACCTTATCAAAACCCCGGCAATTCGCCGGGGTTTTTTGTAACTTTACACCATGGCTAAAAAACTTTTTTTGTTGGATGCGCTCGCACTTATTTATAGAGCGTATTACGGACTTATCAGAAACCCGCGCATTACTTCTAAAGGAAAAAATACCAACGCTCAATTTGGTTTTACCAATACCTTAATAGATTTAATCAACAAAGAAAAGCCAACGCATATTGCCGTTTGTTTTGATACGCACGCACCCACCGAGCGCCACACCGACTTTACGGAATACAAAGCCAACAGACAAGAAGCGCCCGAAGATTTAATAGAATCCATCCCTGAAATTCAGCGCATCATTCGTGCGTTTAATATTCCGGTTATGGAGCTTGATGGTTATGAGGCCGATGACGTTATTGGTACCCTTGCTTGGCAGGCCGCCGATAAAGGCTATGAAGTATACATGGTAACGCCCGACAAAGACTATGGGCAGCTATTAATTCATCCAGGCGTATATATGTATAAGCCTCCGTTTATGGGGAACGCCGCAGAAATTTTAGACGCACAAAAAATTTGTGAAAAGTGGGATATCGCCCGCGTAGAGCAGGTGGTAGATATGTTAGGACTGATGGGTGACGCTGTTGATAATATTCCGGGCATTATGGGTGTGGGAGAAAAAACTGCCGCCAAACTTTTAAAAGAATACGACACGCTCGAAAATGTATTGGCCAATGCACATAACATCAAAGGTGCGATGGGTGAAAAAATCAGAAAAGGTGTAGACGACGCTATCATGAGCAAGAAGCTCGCAAAAATTATCACTGACGTTCCTGTAAGTTTTCATGAAGAAGATTTTGCACTCTCTCCTATTAATAAAGAAGCACTCGCCGAAATATTTGTTGAACTAGAATTTAAAACACTGGGCAAAAGAATTTTAGGGGATGATTTTAATGCCTACATGCCAGCACCAGAAGGTGTTCAAACAGATTTGTTTGGAAATGAAGTGGTAGCGCCAGTTGGTAAAAAAACCAGCGCATTAAACGCAGGCGCAAATGCTGCGTCTAGTGCGGGTTCTATGGAAGCCGCAGAAGCCGTGGGTAATGCAGGACAAGAAGCAGAACAGCGTGGACTTGTTGCCGATAAAAATATTACCAATACCGCACACGAATATATTTGTGTAGAAGAAGAAGCAGCACTTGTCGCACTTGCACAAAAATTAGCGAGCGCAAAAGAAATTTGTTTTGATACAGAAACCACGGGTACTGATGCCAACAATGTAGAACTGGTTGGTTTTAGTTTCTCAGAAAAAGAAGGACAGGGTTATTATATTCCTTGCCCACCTGATGAAGCGGGCATTAAAAAAACACTTTCTTATTTTGAAAAAGTATTTTCTAATTCAGCACTTGTTTTAATTGGACAAAATATAAAATACGATTTACTCGTATTAAAATGGTATGGTGTTGTTCCGACCACACAAATTTTTGATACCATGCTCGCGCATTATGTGATTGAGCCAGAAGGTAGGCGCAGTATGGATTTACTGAGTGCACAATACTTAGGGTACGAGCCCGTACACATTGAAGCACTCATTGGAAAGAAAGGAAAAAACCAAGGTACCATGCGTGATGTGGCGGTCGAGCAACTTACGCAGTATGCCGCCGAAGACGCAGATATTACACTTCAACTGAAACATGTTTTTGTTCCTTTGTTAAAAGAAAAAGAATTAGAGCGCGTTTTTGAAAGCGTAGAAAATCCACTTGTACGCGTACTCACCGATATGGAATTTGAGGGCGTAAAAATTGACAACAACTTTTTAAACGAATACAGTAAACTTTTAGAAGTAGACGCCAAGCAGTTTGAAGAAAACGTGTATGCACAAGCGGGCGTTCGCTTTAATCTTGCATCGCCAAAACAATTAGGAGAAGTTTTATTTGATAAATTAAAACTCGATCCAAAAGCTAAAAAAACAAAAACGGGTCAGTACGCAACCGGCGAAGACGTGCTTGTAAAACTATCCAATCAACATAAAATTGTAGACGACATTTTAGGATTTAGAGAGCTTACAAAACTCAAGTCTACCTATGTTGATGCGCTTCCACTCATGATCAATCCTAAAACCGGACGCGTGCATACTAGTTATGCGCAGGCAGTGGCCGTAACGGGTCGTTTAAGTAGTACCAATCCCAACCTTCAAAATATTCCTATCCGAACAGCGCGCGGTAGAGAAATCCGAAAAGCGTTTATTCCACGTGAACCAGGTCGAATTCTGATGAGTGCCGACTATTCTCAAATAGAACTGCGTATTGTGGCGGCCATTAGTGCCGATCCTAATATGTGTGCGGCTTTTAAAGCAGGCATTGATATCCATACCGCTACGGCTGCCAAAGTGTACGGCGTAGATGTGGCTGATGTAACCAAAGAAATGCGCTACAAAGCCAAGAGCGTCAATTTTGGAATCATTTACGGACAAGGTGCCTTTGGGCTTGCCGATAATTTGGGTATTTCAAGAACAGAGGCCAAAGAAATCATTGACAACTACAAAAAAGAGTTTCCAAATATTCAGGAGTACATGGATTTGCAAGTAGCGCTTGCCAAAGAAAAGGGCTACGTAGAAACCCTGATGGGCCGTAAGCGTTGGTTAAAAGATATCAATAGCAGCAATTTTACGGTGCGTGGTTTTGCAGAGCGTAACGCCATCAACTCTCCTATTCAGGGAACGGCAGCCGATATGATTAAGCTGGCGATGATTAAAGTGCACGCACAAATGGGTGCCGGTAACTGGGGGTCTAAAATGATTTTACAGGTGCACGATGAACTTGTGTTTGACGCGGTCCCAGAAGAGGCCGATGCATTAGAAAAATTAATAATTGAATGTATGACTACCGCTTTACCTTTGCCAAACGGCGTACCGGTAGAAGCAGAAGTAGGCCGAGGCAATAACTGGTTAGAAGCACATTAAAAATTTGTAGGATGGAGTATCTTCTTTCTTTGCGCTGGGATATTGTACCAGAAGCTTTTATAAAAATTGGATCTCGCTATTTTTTGGCCGCATCGGTTGCGTTCTTGATTTTCTATATCCTATTCAAACAAAAACTTTCCTACAAAAAAATTCAAAAGCGTTTTCCAAAAGTGCCAGACTATTTGCGTGAAGCGGGTTATTCATTAATAACCATGCTCATTTTTAGTGTATTAATTATGCTATTAAATTCGTCACCAATAGCAGAGCACACAACGCGTTATCAAAATATTAGTGATTATGGATGGGGTTATTATTTTTTAGCTTTTCCCATCATGTTTGTACTGCACGATTTTTATTTTTATTGGATACACCGTTTCATGCACCACAAAACGCTGTTTAAATATATTCATTTGGTGCACCACCGTTCTACCAACCCCTCTCCCTGGGCGGCGTATGCGTTTCATCCATTAGAATCTGTTATGGAACATGGTATTGTGGTACTGTTTTATTTTATCATGCCTATTCATATTACACAGCTTGCCATTTTCTTTTTATTCTCTATTGTGTACAATGTATACGGGCACTTAGGCTACGAATTATACCCGGCTGGTTTTCATACAACAAAAATTGGTAGATGGATTAATACCTCTACCAACCACAACCAACACCATCAATATTTTACGGGGAATTACGGCTTATACACACTGGTGTGGGACCGCCTGTTTAATACCATTCGTGCAGATTACGACGAGCGTTTTGTAGACGCAACTACGCGCAGTAAATAACTTATTTTTTCTTGTAAATAGGAACCGTACTACAGGGTTCGCCAAACATAATTGACTTTGTAACGGGTCTTAATTTGTTGGTGATGCTTACGTACGCAGCTGCCGGAATTTGAATATCACCACAACCTTTTACTACTACTCTTTTATCGGTATAATCTTCCGCACTAATGGCATCTATATTTTGTAAAAGGAGTTTTTCTTTTAATTGTTCTTCGGTACCAAAAAACACCGTGCTCGCAAAAGGCTCTAATGCAGATGCAATAAGCATATACGCCCACATAGGAATAATGGCGTCGGCAGAGCAGGTGATAGCCACCGCAGCGTTTTGATACTGCGACCAATCGGTGGCGGTGAGTGCTGCTCTAAAATCTTTTTCTTTTAAAATGAGGCCCATAAACAAATGGTCCTTCACGTCAAAAACCAGGATAGATCCAGCCGGATAATATTTTTCCAGGTCTAATGAAATTAAACCACTCTCTTCTACTTTATTGATAATGGGTTCTGCCATAACAAAAAATTATCTGTTCATGCTCGCTAAAAACTCTTCGTTGTCTTTGGTACCACGCATACGTTTTAATAATTCGTTCATTGCCTCATCGGTATTCATATCGTTGATGAATAAACGTAAAATATTCATGCGGCCCAGTACTTCTTTATCAAGTAATAAATCATCTCTACGTGTAGAAGAACCTACTAAATCGATAGCAGGGAAAATACGCTTGTTGGCTAGTTTGCGATCAAGCTGTAATTCCATATTACCGGTACCTTTAAATTCTTCAAAGATTACCTCGTCCATTTTAGAACCGGTTTCAATTAACGCAGTTGCTAAAATAGTTAATGAACCGCCGTGCTCAATTTTACGCGCCGCACCAAAAAATTGTTTTGGTTTTAAAAGCGCATTTGCTTCCACACCACCACTTAACACTTTACCACTACTTGGTGCAACGGTATTGTGCGCACGTGCTAAACGTGTAATAGAATCTAATAAAATAACAACGTCATGACCGCACTCTACAAGTCGTTTTGCTTTTTGTAGTGCGATACCAGAAACCTTAACGTGTTTTTCTGCGGGCTCATCAAAAGTAGAAGCAATCACTTCTGCTCTTACGCTGCGCTCCATATCAGTAACTTCCTCTGGTCTTTCATCAATTAAAACCACCATCAAATAAACCTCTGGATGGTTTGCTGCGATTGCGTTTGCCACCTCTTTGAGTAGCATGGTTTTACCCACTTTTGGTTGCGCAACTATCAGTCCACGTTGGCCTTTACCTATTGGCGTAAAGAGGTCAATAATACGCGTACTATAATTTGTTGGTGATGTAAAGAGGTTTAATTTTTCGTTTGGAAATAACGGCGTTAAATAATCAAATGGCACACGGTCACGCACTTCGTCGGGTCTTTTGCCATTGATAAAATCAACTTTAATAAGTGCAAAATATTTTTCACCTTCTTTAGGAGGGCGAACTGCACCTTGTACGGTATCACCCGTTTTTAAACCAAATAATTTTATTTGTGAAGGAGAGACATATACATCATCTGGTGATGATAAATAATTATAATCGGAAGAACGTAAAAAGCCATAACCATCAGGCATCATTTCTAATACGCCTTCACCTTCAATCATACCCTCAAACTCAATATTAAATACAGGTTCTTTTTTGTGTGGTCTTGGTGGGTGTTGACTTGGTGTCGTATTTTCTGGAGCCTGCGCTGCTTCTGCGTTTTCGGGCGCTTGAGCAGCCTCAGTATTTTCTGGAGCAGCCGCAACTACTGCAGGTGCTTCTGTTTTTTCTGGACGTTCTGGACGTTCAGGTCTTGGATTTGCTTTTTTAATAGGTCTTGCTTTTTGTGCAGGTGCAGCAGGAGCCGCCGGTTCTTCACTCATCACTTCTGCTTCTTCGGTGCCATTACTTGTTTTAACAGTAACCGGCTTACGACCTTTTAATGCTGGCTTTTTTTTGCCATCGTCTTTTGCAGACGCTTCGCTTACTGCTTGGCTATCTAATATTTTATAGATGAGCGCTTGCTTATCTAATTTTTTAAAACCTGTAATTTTTAAACCTTGTGCGATGTCTTGTAACACTGGTAACAAAAGATCGTTTAATTGTAAAATGTCGTACATAAATAAGTTGAAAGTGAAATACTCTAGAATTGAGTTTTGGAATAACTAAAGAAAGGGTGAATTAAAAAATAATGGAAAGAAGATAACCCGAACTAGAGCAACTGAAGGCTCCCGTGGGTTTGTTTCCATTGCAATGTTAATACAAAAATTACAAACACCAATAAATAATCGGCGTAAAAACCGCTTTTTGAAAGGATGGAACTATTCGTAAATCCTTAATAATGAACCCGATAAAGAAGTTTTATAAGCTTTTAGCGCTGTAGCTGCCGGTCCGTTTAGAACGGTTCCTGCGGTGCTAAAGTTTGAACCATGACCCGGGCAATAAAAACGGTTGTTGTTCCCTTGGAATTCTAACGTTACAGCCTGGTGCGTACACAAAGAGCTAACGGCAATGAGCATACCTGACGTGGTTTTTGCAATAATCACGTTATTGGCGGTATCTACATAAAACCCACCATTATTTTGGAGGACATTGTAGGGTGAATTTGAAATGTTGATGGTAAAATCGACAGGCTTATTGGGGTTAGGATTGGGTGTGCTTCCACCACCGGTGTCACTAGATTTAGTACAACTCCCAAAACAGCCCATTACAAGTAGCGCTGCGCCACTCATGCCCACTTTTTCGATGAAATCTTTTCTTTCCATGGTGTGATCATTTCGTGTAGTGAATCTAACAAACTTTGGGATAGAATGTTTGCTTGTTCTTTAAACAAATTATCTTTGCAGCCACTATGTTTAACAAAAGAACAAAAATTAAGGCCCTTTTAACAGGAAGCCTTACCGGACAAACCGTAACCGCCATGGGTTGGGTACGTAGCTTTCGTAACAATCAGTTTATTGCCCTCAATGATGGTAGTACCAATCATAATATTCAGGTAGTTGCCGAGCTAGGCCTACTAGATGACGCTACTTTAAAGCGCATTACAACGGGTGCTTCTTTAAAAGTAGAAGGCACACTCATTGAATCTTTAGGTAAGGGACAGTCTGTAGAAATAAAAGCAACAAGCGTAGAAATACTAGGTGATAGTGACGCGGAACAATATCCACTGCAACCTAAAAAACATAGCCTCGAATTTTTAAGAGAGATTGCACACCTACGTTTTAGAACCAATACATTTAGTGCTGTTTTTAGAATTAGACACGCACTCGCATTTGCGGTGCATCAATTTTTTAATGAAAAGGGTTTTGTGTATTTACACACACCCATTATTACCTCAAGTGATGCAGAAGGTGCTGGTGAAATGTTTAGGGTAACGACATTACCGGTAGATGGATCTGCACCAAAAACCGAAAGCGGTGATATTGATTTTTCACAAGACTTTTTTGGTAAGAGTACCAACCTAACCGTGAGTGGTCAACTCGAAGGAGAGCTAGGCGCCATGGCATTTTCAGAGATTTATACCTTTGGCCCAACCTTTAGAGCCGAAAATTCTAACACCACAAGACACCTTGCAGAATTTTGGATGATTGAACCCGAAATGGCGTTCTGTGATATTGAAGACAATCAAAATTTAGCAGAAGAATTTATTCAATACCTCATCAAATATGCGATGGAAAATTGCGCCGATGATTTGGCGTTTTTAGACCAACGTTTAGCGGAAGAAGAAAAACAAAAACCTACGAACGAAAGACAAGAATTTGGGTTAATCGAAAAACTAAAATTTGTTACCGATAGTAAATTTGAGCGCATCACCTACACGGAAGCAATTGCCATTTTATTAGACTCTCCTGCGTACAAGAAAAAGAAATTTAAATACGACGTAAGTTGGGGTATTGATATGCAAAGTGAACACGAGCGCTACCTCGTAGAAAAACACTTTAAAAAACCAGTGATTGTGACCGGATATCCAGCTGCCATCAAAGCATTTTATATGCGCTTAAATGATGGTTGTGAGCCAGGTAAGCAAACGGTTGCCGCGATGGATATTTTAGCGCCAGGTATTGGCGAAATTGTAGGTGGTTCACAAAGAGAAGAACGCCTCGACAAATTAGTGGCGCGCATGGAAGAGATGCATATTCCTACCGAAGAAATGAGCTGGTATTTAGATACCCGCCGTTTTGGTACCGTACCGCACGCTGGATTTGGATTAGGATTTGAAAGAATGGTGCAGTTTGTTACCGGTATGGGCAACATCAGAGACGTAATCGCTTTTGCTAGAACACCCAAGAATTGCGAATTTTAAAAAATATGGATTGAGTTGTGGATTATATGTGAAATCCCCCTATTTTTGCTGCCCCGAAAGGGTATGGTGCGGTAGCTCAGTCGGTAGAGCAAAGGACTGAAAATCCTTGTGTCGCCGGTTCGATCCCGGCCCACACCACTAGATCGAAATTAAAACCCAAGCACTGCTTGGGTTTTTTTGTTTGGGGTGGCGAAACAATTTTGTATTTTGAGAAGGTTCTATCATTCAATACATTAAACACGACCTAGCTTAACACACATTTATGGAAGTACACAAACCCAAATTCGTAAAAGGCTTTATTGCAGAAATTTTAGTTATTGTAATTGGTATCTCACTAGCCGTAACAGCAGAACATATCGTAGAAATATATCAACACCACAAAGAAGAAAGTGGCGTAATTAAAAGGATGGTTATAGAGTTACAAAGAGACAGCTCGGATTTGGTGTATAACCTTAAGTATCATCAAAAAGCATTAGATGCCGATAGTTTATTAACCAAATGGTCTCGAAAAGAAATTGAATTACCACAAGATTCAATTGTGATCTATGCAAGCAGCTCAATGGTTTTCACCTTTTTTGCTAGCAGCACTGCCGAAATTGATGCACTCAAAGGATCAGGTAAACTTTATTTGATTCAAGACCATGAACTTTTATCTAGCATTTTAAAGCACTATGATAGATACGATGATTTCAAACTATCAACAGACTTAACGATGCGGATATCACATCGTTTGGGTGATATGTATTCAGATAATGCAGTCCTAGACACCCATCTTTCCGAAATTCAAAATCTTGAAAAACTTTATGCATACAATGCAGAGGAGATTGAAAAAAACCTGAGGGGAAATAAGCGCTTTGAAAATTTATTGCAAGAAAAACGTGTTATGGATGCATTTGTTATTCAGCAAACCAAAGGCGCTTTAAAAAGAATAAAAAAAATAATTGAAACATTAAATAATCAGCACTAGACGCTTACATGGCTGTTTAATTTATCCGAATCGTTTTCCGCTGCACCGTGTGTGCCGAAAAAATCCCAAGCGCACCTCCTTCTATATTAGATGGTGGATTTGATGGCGCTGTGCCGCCGCCTGGCCCTGCACCACTTTGAAGGTTTAAACTATAATAATAGGTATAGCTTGTATTTGAGATGCATTGCATTTCTACAAAAACATTATCACGTGGTTTAATTTTTAAATTATCGTCACCACCGCGTAATGGTCGTTGATTTACTTTTCCATTATTGAGGTTGTCATTGAATACATGAAAAGTAGGATCTAGTGTGTCGTTAATTTTTTGAATGAATCGGTAACTATTGCCAAGTGCAATTGGATCGGCGTATACCGGAATAATACTATATCTAATTTCTCCATTAAATGGAAAGGTATTAATGCGCAGGCTGTCTAAATTTACTTTTTGTGGCATGCTAGCAGAAGCGGTATATTTTTTTTGATCTACCATTACCTCTAAGTTGTAAGTGCCACCTTCTGTTCCTTTTATTTTTTGGGTTCGGTAAAGGCCATTGCTTACAAATTGTAAACTGTCTTTAACGCCGAGTTGATCGGTAATGATAATGCGCGCATTATTGACGCCAACAACACGGGTTGGATTGCCAACGGGCGTAGACATAGAAAGCTGCACAAAATAAGGACCAGCTTGATCTGTAATGCTACCATCAATAACAAGCACAGGTGCATTATCATCTAGTGCCAAGCTAATTTCTTTGTCACAACCAATAAGTAGGATGGCACAAAACGATAAAAGAAAGAATATTTTTTTCATACCTAAAATTTAAATTGATAGGTTACACTTGGCACCCATTTAAAAAGTGCAGTTCTAATAATTTGTGTTCTGGTAGGATCATTGGGGTCGTCTTTAAAACTAATGCGGTATGCATTTTCTCTACCATACACATTGTACAAACTAAAATTCCAAGAACCATGCCTTCTCTTGGTTTTATTTTTCTCGTAGGTAGCACTAAAATCTAAGCGGTGGTAAGACGGCATACGATTGGCGTTTCTAGCCGCGTACTGATAGAGTGTTTGCCCTTGTAGATTATACTTTCCTGTAGGATACGTTACAGCATCTCCGGTATTGTAGACAAACACACCAGATATTGACCAGCGATCGTTTAAATCATAAATTCCTACCACCGATATATCATGTGTTCTATCCTGTCTAGCATTATACCACTTACCTTCATTGATACCTTCAATTTTTCTTTCTGTTTTAGAAAGCGTGTACCCAATCCATCCAGTTAAACGCCCCTCTTTTTTCTTTAACAATAACTCTAAACCATACGCTCTACCTATACCATACAACAAAACACTTTCCACATCTGAAACCGTGTTTATTTCGGCACCATCTTTATAGTCTATTTGATTTTGTAAATATTTGTAATACCCCTCGGCAGTAAGTTCAAAATTATTTTTAAAAAGTTTTGTTACATAGCCTACACTTAGCTGGTCTGCGATTTCTGGCTTGATATTATAAGAGTTGCCAATCCACTGATCGGAAGGGCTAGACGCTACCGAGTTACTTAACAAATGAAGGTGTTGTATGTTTCTAGCATAGCCCGCTTTAATGCTTTTTTCATCATCGATACGGAAGTTGGTGGTAATTCGGGGCTCGGGATTGATATATGTTTTTCCAAAACTAGAAGGCACTAGTTTTATAGATGAACGCACTACTCCATTTTGATAGATATTATAGACATCGCCACCCATTAAACTGTACATCGATAAGCGCATACCATAGTCAATAGTAAGTTGATTTGTGGCTTTATAATTGTTGGTGAGGTAAACGGCATTTTCGAGACCATTTCTGCCCGTTTTTGCAACACTATTAATAACGGTACCGCTAAATGTACTGGGCTTAATATTATGTAAGATGGTATTAAAACCAAAGCGGAGTGTGTTTTGGGTGTTGGCATAAAACGTGTAATCTTGTTTTAGATTAACGTCTTTAATTTCTGAGTTGATATTAAAATTAGTTTCACCATTTTTAAGCTTGACATTGTAATTGTAGTCGCTGTAAATAAAGGAGGTGTTTAAAAATAATTTATTGCTAATAATTTTATTCCACCTAATAGTACCCGTTTTATTACCCCAGTCTATTCCAAAGTCTTGACCAAGTCCTAATTCATCTCTTCCAAAATATCCCGAAATATATACTTTGTTTTTTGCGTTGATTTGATAATTTGCTTTTGCATTTAAATCGTAGAAATATAAAATATTGTCTTTAAATTTTTCGGTCGCTTTTAAAAATACATCGGCATAAGTTCTTCGGCCAGAAAGTATAAATGAAGATTTGTTTTTTTGAAGCGGGCCCTCAACGCTTACTTTACTACTTATTAAACCAATGCCACCATTAACGGTGTAATCTTGGTTGTTGCCTTCTTTCATTTTAACATCAAGTACAGAAGAAAGCCTTCCGCCGTATTGACTGGAGCTATTGCCTTTTATGATCGTAGCATCTTTAATAGCGTCACTATTAAATGTGCTAAAAAAACCAAGTAAATGTGTGGCATTATAAACGGGCGCTTCATCTAGTAAAATTAAATTTTGATCGGCACCACCACCACGTACAAAAAAGCCGCTGTTTCCTTCACCCGCCGATTTTACGCCAGGTAATAATTGTATTGTTTTTAAAAGATCTTTTTCACCAAAAATCACAGGCACTTTACTGATCGCCGACATATTAATGGTTTCGGTGCCCATTTGAGCCTTTGTTAAATTATCGTTTTTTCGAGACGACTCAACCACTACTTCTTTTAAAACATTTTTTGTTAGCAAATAAAAATTAATGGCTTGGCTACTGTCTAGTTTTATTTTTTGAACCAGTGTTTCGTATCCTACCTGTGATACCACAACGGCGTAATTTCCTTTAGGTAGCGTAAGAGAATAAAACCCGTATTCATTGGAAATAATGCCCGCGTTTGGTAGTTCCTGGATACGCACCACCGCCTTAATTAAAGACTCGCCGGTTTGCTTATCTTTTACACTACCGCTTAGTACAAAACTTTGTTGTGCTACCGCTGATGTAAAATGAGCCCCAAGGCATAAGAGGATTGAAAAAACATATATTTTATAACGCATAGATGATTGTTAAACAATTGTATCTCCAATTGGTTGAATAGTATAACGTTTTTAACAAACATCTATTGTTCGGTCCATGCTATGGGAATTGCAATTTCATTGGTTCTTGCAATCATTTGGTAAGGGGCGTTGTATCCCAAAAATGTATAGTCGCCAGTAACTTTTATTTTACGTTCTGAAAGTATTTGTAATAGCCTTTCTTTATGCGTCTTTATTTTTTCGTCGTTGGCATAGCCTCCAAATGAAATCACAGCAACATATTGTGGAGCAGATTGGTGAATATGAATGCTCTTGTCATTGGGTTTGGGTAGGTTACTTTCATTGTATTTTGTAGGCATTACAAAACTCATTTCAGCCCCCTTTTCCGACATATTCATTCTAACAGGAGCCGTCATTGCAATGCTCTCGTTTTCGTTGTTGCCGCCAAATATAAAACGGGCTAGTTTTCCAAAACCACTATTTGCTACCGATTTGTAGTTTGTGGCACTCGAATAAACCGTTGCCATGGTTGCTGAAGGATAGTATCTTATTTCAAGCGTATCATCCTTTAATACGGTCCTATATTTTTGTTTTTCAGTTTTAACGGAGTTGCCAGCAACAAATGATTGAAAAATAAAATAAATGGCGCCTAGGCCAAGTGCAATGTATAATGCTTTCATGCTCCTGTTTAATAATATAACAATACTGCCCCGAATAGGTTCAAAAATTGGGCAAGCTATAGCCGGCAATAGGTTATTAACCCATTTAATTTAATCCTATATTTATGATCCATTAAAAATCGATTGATGAAAAAGTTATTCTTTATTGTTGGTTTACTTTTGAATGTGCAAGTTTTTGCGCAACAATCCACTTTGTTAGGACTTAATGCAGAAGAAAAGGCTATTTTGACCTACATAGACCAAAACATGCCTAGAGCTATTGCTTTATTAAAAGAATCGGTTGATATCAACAGCGGCTCATTAAATATAGAAGGCGTAAAAAAGGTAGGCGCTCTTTTTGCTAAAGAGTTTGAAAAAGCAAAATTTAAAACGGAGTGGATTACGCTTCCTGATTCTCTAAAAAGAGCCGGACACTTAGTAGCAACCATTGGTTTCGATAAAAAGCAAAAATCGCCAACCGCAAAAAAGCTTTTTTTAATTGGTCATTTAGACACTGTATTTGAACCAGACATGCCGTCTAATCCATTTACCATGATCAATGATTCTGTTGCGACAGGTCAAGGTGTATATGATATGAAAGGTGGAGACGTAGTTATGATTATTGCCTTGCAGGCACTTCAGCAACAAGGCTTATTAAATAATGCAGATATCATTGCTTATTTAACAGGTGATGAAGAGTCTTCAGGAAAGCCCAGAGAAGTTAGCAGGGGTCATTTTATAGAGGCTGCTCAAAAAACTGATATTGCACTTGGTTTTGAAAGTGCACACGGATTAAACACCATTGCAACTGCTAGAAGAGGCTCTAGTTCTTGGACCTTACAGGTTTCTGCAAAAACCGGGCATAGTGCTAGTGTGTTTACGAATGCAGGAGGATATGGTGCCATTTATGAAGCCGCTCGAATTGTAAATGCATTTAGAGAAACATTAAGTCAAGAAAAATATTTGACTTTTAATCCAGGTATGTTTGTTGGCGGATCGGAAGTAACTTTTAATAGGTCAAAAGCAATAGCAACGGCTATCGGTAAAACAAATATTGTTTCACCTACTGCAGTCGTTACTGGTGACTTACGCTTTTTAACAGAAGCTCAAAAAAATGAAGCCAGAAAAACCATGAATGCTATTGTTCAAAAAAATTTAGTGGGAACAAAAGCAACCATAACATTTACTGATGGTATACCAAGTATGGAACCAACTGCAGGTAATAAAAAAGTGTTGGAAGTTATTAGTGGTGTAACAACTAGTATGGGACTAGGTCCTGCAGTAGAAGGTAATCCAGGCTCAAGAGGTGCTGGAGATATTTCTTATGTTGCAAAATATGTGGATGCTGTTGATGGCATGGGCTCTTCAGGAAAAGGTGCGCATGCACCTGGTGAAACCATTAATCTGAAAGAGTTTCCGCTTATCATCAAAAGAGCAGCGTTAACAATTTACAGGTTAACAAGATAAATGTTACTAGAATAAATTTAATAGATGATGACACCTGACTCAGGGTCTTTTAGTAAAATACTTTTCTCGTCAATTAACTGATATAGTTGTCTATTTTTTGTAGAATCTAAAATGGTATTTTTCAAATAAATAGTTTGCACGGTATTGTCTTTTTGATACCACTTTATAATTTTGCATTGACAACTTGCGTTGGCGGGCGTATTAATAATTTCTTCTAGTCGTCCATCTTTTCCAATTTTTTCATACACCTCTCTAATACCAATAATTCTTTTATTATTTCCCGCATCAAAATTCCAGGAAGCTGATATAGAGGTTTGATATTTATTATTTTTAGTTAGGTTCATTAAACTATGTCTTGGATATTCGGTTTTATTACTCCCATTCATGATGCGCGAATGAATCGATAAAATGTTGGGTGATTCAAATTGAACATAGCCGGTATGGTTAAAACCAGCACCATATCTGTAGTAGGTAAAGTAGCCATCTTTATATTTTATTTCAACTAAATTGGCTACCACTTTATGATACCTATTTGGATCAGATGGTCTCGCTTGTGGTGATCCGGTATAGCAAAGCCAAATGCCTTCTATATTTTCTTTTTCGGTTGCGTTAACCTTATAAGGCATAATATTAAAGTCTTTGCTCAGTGTTTTCAAATACAAAGAACTTTCATTGCCCTTGTTCCAAAAATAAGTGCCAGCAACTAAAAGACATATGCAAAGTGGAATAAATAGCAGTCGGTAAAAGCGCAAGCGCGTTGTAATTTTATGCTCATTTTCTTTAACCAACGCCGCCAGCTTAATTTTAAGTTGTTGATTTTCTGTAATAATGGAATAGCTGTCTTTTATTGGTTCTTCATGTTGAGCTATTAAGAAAGGATCGGCAGGGTTGCCTTCAAAAGCCTGCCTGCCCATATTGTACAAGTAGATGTAGCAGGTGTCAATCAAAAAAGAGCGGGGGTTTGCCACAAGACCCATCAATGCATCTTTAATTTGCCCCCCTGTTATATCATATTTTCTAAAAGGGTAATTGGCCTTGTTAATTTGCGGATCGGGTTCATGTTGCATGTGACCATACAATTCATGCGTATTTGGTAGCTGATTACTAATTTCACTTAACCGAATGGCAAGCTCCTCATAATTCTTCCGGTTGGTATTTTGTACCACCGATTTCCCCGTTTCTAGCTGAAATTTTTCAATACATTTATTTAATAAATATATAATCTCTTCTTTGCCCTTTTTAAGCATAATTTTCTAAGTTAATGAAAATCAATTAATTATAATTTCCGAAACAACAAATGCATTTCGGAAATTACTAAATTTATTTAAGAATGCTTTAGAAACAACAAAATGATATTTTGGGAGTTATCTACAGTAATTTGTTACTACAAATAGCCAAGCTTGGCTATTTTCAACGATTTAACTACGCTATATGAAAAAAAAGATCCATGTAATTGTGGCAATTATTGGAATGGCACTTCAATTGCTGTCTAATCAAATCATTGCACAAAATGCCAGCACTACTGCTGGAAATGATTTGGTGACTGTAACCGGTAAGGTCATTTCAATCAAAGACAACCAGCCACTAGCCAATGTAACGGTAAAAGTGCTAAAATCTAAAACTGGAACCATTTCTGGAGAAGACGGTTCTTTTACGATCAAAGTAAACAAAGGAACAATCCTTCAGTTCTCGAGAGTAGACTTAATTGCTCAAAACGTATCAGTTTTTGATCCTAAAATGACTGTTGTAAAAATGCAGGATGCCGAAAACAACCTTTCAGATGTTTTGGTACTTGCTTATACCAATCAAAAACGTAGCTCTTTTACAGGTGCTGCTACAACCGTAAAAAATGCAGTTATTGAAGGTGCACCAAATGCATCTGTTCAAGAAAGTATTCAAGGTAACGTTGCAGGGGTTCAGTCTACCAATGCAAGTGGTCAACCTGGAGGTGTTCCAAATATTAGAGTACGTGGTATTGGATCGATTAATGCCGGTTCTGCCCCACTTTATGTAATTGACGGTATTCCGGTTGTGAGTGGCGATATTTCTGGAATGAATAGTAATACCATTGCTGGATTAAATCCAAATGATGTTGAAACAATGTCTATTTTAAAAGATGCTGCTGCTACTTCATTATACGGCTCTAGAGCTGCTAATGGTGTGGTATTAATTACTACAAAAAAGGGTAAGTCTGGTAAAGCAAAATTTCATTTTACGTACCAAAATGGTATGAACAATAATACCATTCGTGACGAGCAAAAAACATTGAACACAGATCAGTACTTACAATATTATAGAGAAGGTTGGGTGAATGCAGGGAATAGAGCTGGCTCTTATGATTCTTTATTAACTGCTAATGGTATTAGCAAAACAACAAATACGGATTGGTTTGATGCTGTATTAAGACAAGGTCAATATTCGCAATACAATTTGAATGCAAGTGGTGGAACTGATAAGTCAACTTATTTTGTATCTGGTAGTTATTATAATTCAGAAGCACCAACAAAAGGTCTTAACTATGATAAGGCAACATACCGTATCAATATTTCTTCCGAGTTAACCAAAAAACTTTCTTTTAAAGGCGGCTTTAGTGGAAGCTTTCAGCAAACAAGTAATTTTTTAGGCGGATCATTTTTTGCTAACCCTGTTAGAGCCATGTATCGTTTAGCACCATGGTTACCTATTTATAAAAG
>JBEGUD010000028.1:0-5498 GCA_041179065.1 Bacteroidota bacterium
CTATTGTCTAATTTAATGTAAATGACTTGTTATTGCTTCAAGAATAATTAAGAAATGTTATAAAATAAAAAAACCTCTAAAGAAATTTAGAGGTTTTTGATTCGAATTATTGATTAATTAATCCCATAATTGTTTTATTATTAAATGATTTTAACACTACTTTTCCTTGTTGGTCGAGTAAAAAGTAACACGGATTTGAATAAGCGTTTAATACATGTTGGTACGTTCTGTTGGGATCTACAGATTTTAAATTAATTGCTGATTCCTCAAGCTGATTTTTTTCTAAAAATTCAACCCATTTATTTTCATCTCGATCATTTAATATGGTAACCCATTGGGTCTTTTTTGTAGGGTATTTTTCTTTTACATTGTCCATAAACTTTTTAATTTCAGGCATTTTATCAATACAATGTTGGCAGTTAGGACTAAAAAAAGTAAGCAAGGTAAAATCGTTTTTAGAATAAATCCCTTGAATGGTTGTAGGGATACTGTCTTTTGTAGCAAAGCTTACTTCTGGAAAAATACTGAATAATGGCACCTTTTTATTGGTTTCAAATTCATTCGTGTATTTATTCATGTCTGTATCAGAAAAAGACTTGCAGGTATTTTCCTTAATATACTTTTCATACAAATGGTTGTAGGCCTCTTCCAAGTTATTGCTTTCAAAAAAGGCCATATTGGCTACAAAATACTTGGTGAAAATGGTAAAATTTTGTGTTTTGCAATCGAGACCCTGTAATAATTTATCGACATGCTTTTTATAATTTTCATTCGTAACAGGTTTGGCCGTAACAAATTTATAGAGCAATTTATTGATGTTGGGTAAAAAGGCAAGTCTTTTTTCTGAAGGCTGCACAACATCAAAAAAAGTGGTGTAAAACAATTCTTGCTCTTTATCATCGAGGGATTTTGGCGTGTCAATTTTATTTTCGGACCACAAATATACTTGCAATACTGATTTTGGATACTTCTTTATCAATTCATTTCTCAGGGCAATCAAATCGGGCTTTGGCATCCTATTAACCTGTCTTTGATACGCTAAAAAATCGTTATTGATTTCATCTTTATCTAGGGTCCATTTCTGTGGATTTTTATCGGAAAGCGTTATGTTTACTTTACTACCGTTATCAAGAGCCAACTCAATATAATTATTGGGTGCTGATTTCAATCCCAACCGATAAATGGCCCCCACAATTTTTTTTGACTCTTTAAAAACCACTTTTTGATTAGTATTTTTAATTACAATACTATCGGCAACAAAACTTTTTTTATTGGTGCCGTATACAAAAGAAAGTTGAAGTGTTTCATTGGATATATTTTCTGTATTTATTACAACTTCATAACCTCCAGCATTATTATTTACTGATTTGTTTGCCGTCTTTTTTTGGGCAGCAGCAGCAACAAAAACAAACAACAAAACAATTATTTTACTTTTCATATTCACTATTTTGGTGTAAAATTAACACTTTTCATTTATTGCAAATAGTATACAAAAAATCCAACACTAAAGGCGTTGGATTTTTTGTATGCTTGTATTTCTTATTCGATGATGATGAATTCAGATCTTCTGTTTTCTTGGTGTTGTACATCGGAACATTTGATGCCATCTGCACATTGGTTTACCAGTTTGGATTCGCCATATCCGTGTGCTGTCAATCGATCGGCTGCAATACCTTGCTTGATTAACCATGCGCGTGTAGCGTCGGCTCTTTTTTGTGATAATTGCAGGTTGTAATCCGCTGCACTGCGGCTATCGGTATGCGAACGTACATCGATTTTCATTTGTGGGTATTGCTTCATGATGTCTGCAATTTTTTGCAACTCAAGAGCAGCATCTGTTCGGATAAAGTGTTTGTCTAAATCAAAATAAATGATGCGAATGCCTAATATTTTAGCCAGATCCACTTCTGTTAATTCCAACTCTTTTTTCTTAAGCTCAAATACCAAGTTTGTTTCTTTGCCTTTAAAAGCAACAGGCCCTTCATAGGTTTCAAAATCGGGGTGGATCACGGTAACAAAATATTTTTTGCCTTGTTCTAAATCGGGAAACGTTACTTTTCCGTCTTTTGCCGTTACTTGAGCTATTGGATTTTTGTCTTGGTCTAATAGTGTTACTTGCGCCTCAACCGGTGTGTTGCTTTGCTCCTGTTGCACGGCAGCCACTACTTTAAACAACTTGGGAAGCTCTAATGATTTGAAGCTGTAGATGTCGTCTTTCCCTAGGTTATCTTCACTTCGGTTAGAGGTGAAAAAACCGTCTTGTAGTGCGTCTTTGTAAATCAATCCAAAATCGTCTTGTGCTGAATTTATTGGAGCACCAAAGGTTTTTACTTGTTTGTATTGGCTATCTAAGTGTACATAATACAAATCCAATCCTCCTAATCCTGCTCGGGCATCAGAGGCAAAAATAAGTACATTGTCTTTGGTAATAAACGGGAAGGTTTCTCTGCCTTCGGTGTTGATTTTATCGCCTAAATTTTCGGGTGTCCCGTAGGTGTCGTTTTCTAATATTGCAACTTTGTAAATATCCGACATGCCTTTTGAACCGGGTTGGTTGGATGTAAAATACATTTCCTTCTCATCGGCAGAAAGTGCTGGGTGGGCACAACTGTAGTTGTCGTTGTTAATCGGAAGTTCTTTTACGTTGCCCCATTTCTTGCCGTCATACGTTGCTTTGTAGATCTTTAACAATACCGTGTTTAACGTATCGGTTTTAGCGCTTAATTTCAACTGGTTGTTTCTGGTGAAATACATCGTTTTACCGTCTTTGGTAAATACCGCCGATGATTCGTTATAAAACTTGTTGATTTGTCCGTTTAGTCCTTTTGGAAGGGAGGTGCTGTCTTTCTCTAGGCTGCCTTTTTTTGACAGTTGGGTAGTTACATATAAATTTGTGTACGACTCTCCGGTCCAATTGTGTTTGCTTACCAAGGCTTTTTGAGTAGCACGTGTTGAGCTAAAAACAATGGCACTATCGCCTAAGAAGGCCGGTGAAAAATCGGAGTTAACACTGTTTATTCCAGCGTTGGTTACTTTTGCCGTAGTGGGTGCTTTTTTGCTGTTTTTCAAGTATTCTTTGTTGGACGCATATACCTTAACGCGAGAATCATTGGGGTACTTTGCACCCATTTGTGCCATAACCTGATCGGCCTTTGTATACTCTTGTTGGGTTTTTAACGTACTCACATATTTGCTGTAAGTATTGGCTGATAAATCTTGTGTGAAAACATACAAAGAATCGTACCATTGTTTTGCCGGAACAAAATCGGCTTTGTAGTAATATGCATTGGCTAGATTTTCTAACAATTCTTTAGACTTGTATCCGTCTTTGGCTAAATCTGCATAGATTTTGATGGATTCACTATAGGCCAATTGATCGTATTTCTTTTGGGCCAAGTCCAACTTTGATTGTTGGGCTACTACTTGTGAACCTGTAGCCAATAAGGCTACTAAAATATAGGTTATTTGCTTTTTCATATGTTGTTTTAGAAAAATCTAGGTGATACTACTTGTTTCTTTCTGCTGAATTCATAACGCAAGAACAATTCATGCGATCCAGAATTGTAATTGGCTAATTTGGTCACTTCGCTATCATAGCCATAACCAATGAACCAATTATCGCTCACTTGAAAGCCGGCCAACATACTCATAGCCGCATCCCATCGATAGGCTGCTCCCAAAGTGATTTTTTCATGGAATAGAAAGTTGGCTGAAAAATCCAACTGCAACGGAGCTCCTTCTACCATTTTAGCTAAAAAGGCCGGTTTGAATTGCACCGATGGATGAATATCAAATACCTTACCGGCTATGAAATGATAATGCATGCGCTCGTAAGGAACCGAAGAGGCATTGTATTGCGCTTGGTTTTTATCAAAGTGCTGTGTCTCCATCATATTGGGAATGGACAATCCAAAATAGGTGTTGTCGGAATACCAGTAAAGTCCTACACCGAAATTTGGTGAAAAACGGTTGTCAATATTGTATTGCGCCATCACATCTCCAGGATTGTAGATGTTTAATTTGGTGAAATCTACATTTAATAAATGTGCTGTAGCTCGAAAACCAAAGGCTAACTTATAGCTGTCTGATGTGTTGATCGTATACGAGAAATCGGTCGAAATGGTGCTCTCCTCTGAAGGACCAATTACATCATTCATCACCGTTAATCCCATACCTACATTTGAATCAGAAAAAGGGGCGTGAAGGGCAAAAGTATTAGTAGTTGGAGCGCCTTCAAGACCTACCCATTGTGTTCTGTGCAATCCAAATACACTCATTGTGCCTCGCGAACCTGCATAGGCCGGATTGATGTTCATCGTATTATACATGTAATTGGTATATTGGGCATCTTGCTGTGCTTGCAACATACCTATTGCAAAAAAACTTAAAATAATACTGGCTAAAACTTTTTTCATCGTATCGTTGTTTTTGAAAAGGGTGAAGGAAAACATTCACCCTCTTTTAATCTATTCTTATTTGTTCAGATATAAATACCCTACACGTTGTTTCCAAATGCCTTGAGCATTTTTGTATTTGATAATGTACCAATAGGTTCCTACCGGTAGCTCTGAATCTCGATTTACCGTTGCTCTTCCTTCAGAAATACCCCTGAAGTAGCGCTGGTTTTGACCATAGCCATTAACATCAAATACTTTAACTCCCCAACGGTTGTAAATCTCTACCGAATTCTCAGGATAACGCTCAATGTTTCGTATCACAAAAACATCATTGTCGCCATCCCCATTTGGTGTTACCAAGTTGAATATCTCTAAATCATCATCAGATGGCATGTGGTTGTTTGGCTCTAAATAATCCGGAATGCCATTGCCATTTGGATCAAATGGCTCGTTAGGGTTTGGTCCAATCTCTTCTCCATTGGTTAAGCCATCGCCATCACAATCACCTGCCAAAAATTCTTGACTTAATGCCACAGTTACGTGCGCCATATTTGCCTCACATGGATTGGTTGGATCCGTATCGTCATCAACCTCTGTTCCGTCTAAAACACCATCGCCATCTGAATCTGCATTCAATGGATCAGTGCCTATCGCAATCTCTTCGGCATTGGTTAAACCGTCGTTGTCACAGTCGGCTGTTAGCCATATACCATTTGCTGTTATCGTTTGACTTAAAACATTATATGAACATGGATTTAAAGGATTGGTTCCGTCTACAATTTCTTGCGCATTGGTTACACCGTCACCATCACAATCTGTTGCCAACCACTGCGCGCTCGGGATTATCGTTTGACTTGTTAATACAAATGAACACGGATCACTTGGTGATGTACCATTTAATATTTCTTGCGCATTGGTTACTCCGTCACCATCACAATCATTATTTGGAAAGTCTAAACAGTCTCCAACTGTAACAACTGCAGTAGCTGAATCACAATTTGATGGATTTAATACCTCACAAATCTGATACGTCAAAGAATAACTTCCAGCTGCAGTGCCTGCTGCAATTGTTATTGTGCCACTTGTATTTAATGTAAAACC
>JBEGUD010000029.1:0-7453 GCA_041179065.1 Bacteroidota bacterium
AAACAGCATTTAGTTTCATGTCGGCGGCCGGACACAAATGCCCTCTATCATATCCAGATTTTGTATAACTATTTGGCCCCAGCGGATTTGACAAAAGCGGATCCGGTAAAAATTTTGAACTACGTTTTTGTAGGCCGTTAATAGATGCCGGGGTAAGATAATAAGCCACCCATTCTGCCTGGTTATCGGTTTCACTGTAGGAAAGTGTGTAGTAGGTATGTTTTATGGTAATTCCTTTTTGATTAGTTGGAAGAAGTGAATCTGAGTTGACTTGTGCATGAACAAAAGAAACAAAGTTAAATAGCACTGCTACCAATAAAGAAATCCGTATAAACCTTTTCATGTAATAACTCATTTTTTATTGCAAAGTAAACGCAACATATGCATCACTTGATTTACCACCCCATTTAGATCCCCCGCATGCAATCACAACATACTGCTTACCCTCTATTTCATAGATACTTGGCGTAGCAACACCAGGTGCTGGCAAATCTATTTCTCGTAGTATTTTACCCGTTCGCTTATGAACAATTCTAAATTTTCCATCGGCAGAAGCACCAATAAATAAAATCCCTCCTTTTGTTACCACAGGACCACCATAATTTTCTCGCCCTGTTGGAGGTATTCCTTTTGCTTTTAAACTTTCAAACTCACCAAATGGAATTTTCCATACCTGTTCACCTGTATTTAAATTGATAGCTGTTAATGAACCCCACGGTGGACTTATTGCAGGATACCCTTCTGGTGCTAAAAATTTATTATAGCCTGTAAAACCATAGGTTGTTTTTTGCTCAGGCAGTGGCGTTGACAATGTTCCAGTAAATTTTTGCTGTTGTACCTTTTTTATATGTAACACATAAGACGCTAGCGCCACTTTTTCTAACTCTGTTAAAACATTATTACCCGGCATCATCCGCCTACCATTTTTTACGAGTTGAGAAAATGTTTGGGTATTATATTTTTTGGCAGCACCAATTAATGAAGGATAATTACCGCCACCTTGCATTTCAGTACCGTGACATTTCATACAATTTTGAGTATATATCACTTTACCAGCATCATAATTGGTTAGTAGTGGCTGGTTGTTTTTTTTATTTTCAACCATTTCTAAAATCCAACTCATTTCATTGGTATTTACGTAAAGTAGCTGGGTTTCTGGATCAAAAGCAGGCCCTCCCCATTCGGCGCCACCATCATAACCTGGAAGAACAATTGTTCCCTTAGTAGATGGTGGTGTAAATATTTTACTAGGGCCATATTTTAAAAAAGTATTTTTAATAGTGGCATAACTTTTTGCATCAATGAATTGATTTAAATCATTGCTATCAAATGACTGACGTACAAGCGGCTTAGGTATTTCCGGCATAGGTTGTGTGGGCCATAACTTTTCATTTTCTAAGCTTGTAGACGTATTAACTGGCACTTCTTTCACCGGAAATAACGGCTCACCTGTTTCTCGATTGAGTAAAAAAACAAAGCCGGTTTTTGTGGTTTGTGCTACTGCATCTACTCTTTTTCCTTTATGCGTTACAGTAACAAGTGCAGGCGGCGCGGGCAAATCCATATCCCAAACATCATGATGTACTGTTTGAAAATGCCATTTTAATTTACCTGTTTCTGCATCGATTGCTAACAATGAATTTCCATACAAGCCCATACCCGTTCTTTCTCCTCCGTAAAAATCGTTAGAGGGATTACCAGTTGGTGCAAATAAAATTCCTCTTTTTTCATCTAAACTAAACCCTGCCCAACTATTTGTAGAACCCATATGTTTGTAGGCCGTAGTGTCATCCCATGTTTCATAGCCTTTATCTTGAGGATAAGGTATGGTATGAAAAATCCATTTTTGCGCTCCCGATTTTATATCAAAAGCTCTTATATGACCGGGCGTTTCATCACCAACCAAACCACTAACAAAAAATAGATTTTTGTACACCATTACAGGTGATGTTGGTGCTACAAAAAGTTTATCTGGATTTCTATCCAGTCCATTCACTAAATTAATGCCTCCTTCTTGGCCAAAACTTTTTACCAAACTACCAGTTAACGCATTTACACTAAATACAATGGGTCCAACCGTGTAAATGATTCTTTTATCATTGCCATTTGCCCAATAGGAAACGCCTCTGTTCATGTTAACACTATTTCGATGCCACTTTTTATTGGCTACAGAATCGGCAGGGTTGAATGTCCATAATTGTTTTCCGGTTGCTGCGTTAAGAGCAAATAATTTTAGTTTAGGTGAAACCCCATACATGACTCCATCTACCACAATGGGATTACACTCCATTGGTCCAAATTTTGTACTGTCCTTATTTTCAGAATAATAGATCCATGCAATTCCCAGTTGATCGTAATTTGAAGTGTCTATTTGATGGAGCGAGGAGTATTTCAAATTTTCATTGCCTCCCCCTGTTTTAAGCCAAGAATCATATTTAGGTTGGGCTGGGTCACAAGAGCAAAAAATAAGCGACACACCTAAAAATATTGTCCATTTATACAAGGAAAAGCCCATAGTATTGAGTTGTACTTAAAAATATAGGGTAAACTACTAAATTTAGCCTTATTTTAAGAATATTAAACAGGTTTTGGGGGATCAAAATTGATGCAAGAAGCCCTAAAAATAAGTACCTTTATACTATGCGATTACAACAAACCATAAAACAACTTTTAGCCCTGGCTGTGCTGGTTGTTTTTGCGTTTAGTATTACGCCGCAAAAAACCATTCACGATTTTGTAGCGCCCCACAAAGATCCTACAAAATGTGAAGTTCACATTAAAGCACCCATTGAGCAGGTAGAAAACACCCAACTCCATTGCACCTTTGATTTTCAGGTTGCAACTACCCCATTTGTCAATTACAATTTTAGCATTGACATCCCAGCTCAAATTGTTGCAAGAGCACAAAATGATTTTTACAACGAAACACGGAACAATACCTTTCCTCTTTCTAAAGATTCACGTGGTCCACCTCATTGCTAATACCTACTAGCAATTTTTAAATTTTCTTTTTTAAGTATTCAATTTATTATTTTGAATTGTATCAAATGTATTGTGTCATTGTGCATCATGACATGCCTAACAATATTTCAAGCGAATGCCCAAAAATGTGATTTGGTGCTTTCGGGTGTTGTTATGGATGCATCTAACAACGCTCCACTTGAAAAAGCAGTGGTTGAAATTAAAGAGTTGGGCATCAAATTTATAACTGACATAGAAGGCCATTACCATTTTTATAATTTGTGTAAAGGCAGTTATACCATTGTGGTTAACCACATGAGCTGTGACAGTATCAAATATAAATTAACGATACAGCAAAATATCATTCAAAATTTTAAATTACCACACGCCATTAATGAACTTGAAAATGTGAGTGTAAACGCCAAAAGAGACCTCAATGTAAATTCAATTAAAGAGGTACTTAGTAGTAAAGTAGTGGATGCAACAAGAGGGCAAAGTTTGGGTGAAGTATTGAGCCGCGCTAATGGCGTTACTGTTTTACAAACAGGTAGCACCATTTTTAAGCCCGTAATTCATGGGCTTCATAGCCAGCGTGTACTGCTCATTAATAATGGTGTTAGGCTTGAAAGTCAACAATGGGGAAGTGATCATGCACCTGAAATTGACCCATTTATCGCCGAAAAATTTACGGTTATAAAAGGTGCAGGTGCCTTAAAATATGGCAATGATGCAATAGCAGGCGCCGTATTAATTGAACCAAAAGCCTTACCCAAACAAGCCCAAACAAATGCCGAATTTAATACCGGTTATTTTTCCAACAACAGACAATATGTTGTGAATGGTATGATTGAATCATCACCTGTTAAATTTCCTGAATTAAGCTACCGCGTGCAGGCTACTTATAAAAAAGGCGGCAATGCGAGAACACCAAACTACTGGCTACACAACACTGGATTACAAGAGATCAATTATTCGGGCGCAGTAGGACTTAGAAAAGAAAAATACAACACCGAGTTATTTGTAAGTAGTTTTAATACAGACCTGGGCATATTTATTGGATCGCATGTTGGTAATTTGAGTGATTTACAAAACGCTATTAATGCAAGTAAACCTTCCCAAAATATTGATGCTTTTAGTTATGCTATTGGAAGGCCCAAACAAAATGTACAACACTACACGGTGAAATCTAAATCACAATTTTATTTGCCCAATAATAATAAAGTCAATCTTCTAGTGTCGTATCAAAAGAACCTAAGAAAAGAGTTTGACCGGGCAATGCTCTCCAATAGGCCAGAATTGGATTTAGATATTTCAACCACCATGGCTGATGTTAATTTTGAAACTGCGCCTACAAAAAAAATAAGTAGCAATATTGGCATAGTGGGTATGCTGCAAGAAAATGTTTGGGCAGGTAGTCGTTTTTTTATTCCAAATTTTCGCACACAAAACATAGCTGTGTATAGCATTCATAATTACAACGTAAATAACTGGATGTTTGACGCAGGTGCTAGATTTGATTACAGACACTTAAGAACCTACCGTAATAAATCGGATAGTATTACTGCTGCCAACAGAACATGGGGCAATGCTTCTGGAACCCTCGGTGCTACCTATAAAATAACGCCGAATTTTAAATGGCTTATAAATGGCGCATACGCTTGGAGGGCACCGCAAGTAAATGAACTCTATGTAAATGGTTTACACCACGGAACATCAAGTTTTGAAATTGGTAACCGAAATCTTAGAAGTGAAAAAGCCTTAAACTTTTCTACGCAGTTAAAATATCAATCTGATAGTAGCTGGCAGTTTGATTTTAGTGTCTATAATAATTTCATTACTGATTTCATTAACCTAATACCATCCGTTCCGGCAACTTTAACACTAAGAGGTGCTTATCCAACTTTCAGGTATGTTCAGAGCAACGCTGTTTTAAGAGGGGTCGATTTTAGTGTGCACAAAACACTAAACCGCTCTTTTATGGCAGGTGCAAAAACAGCACTTTTATGGGCAAAAAATAGCGATACCAAAGAATGGATCATTCAAATGCCTTCCAACCGAATTGAAGGAGATATCACCTATTCTTTTGCTAATAAAGTCTTACAAAACGCTGCTATTGAATTACGCTACATGCACGTGATGCAACAAACTAGAATTCCAGTAAGTATACTCGATTATATTCCGCCACCTAATGCATACAGCCTAATCAATCTAGATTTTAGTAGTGATGTATTAGTTGGAAAAAAACAAATCAGTGTAGGATTAACGGTTGTTAATTTACTGAATCAAACCTATAGAGACTATATGAACAGATTTAGGTATTTTAATGACGAACCAGGTAGATCTATTAACCTCAGAATTAAATTAAAATTATGAAACAAATAAAACTAGGTGCCATATGCGCTGCGTTCATAATTCTATTGGCTGGCTGCTCCAAAAATGTAAGCAACCCCAATGACGAAAATGAGCACGAAGCAATTAATAAAATAGAACTCGTATTTGCAGAAACGGGTGGCGCTACAACAAGCTTTGTGATTGAAGATCCGGATGGCGATGGGGGCAATCCTCCTTCACGAATAGACACGATTAAAATTAATAGCAATAAGCAATATAATGTATCTGTAAAAGTGTACAATATTGCGAGCGGCGTTATTAAAGAAGTGTCTTCCGCTATCTTAGAACAAGCTACCTCACACGAATTTTATTTTATTCCATCAGGTGTATCTGTAACGGTTCAAAAAACAGACAAGGATAAAAGCGGATACCCTATTGGATTTTCAAGTACTTGGCAAACATCAAGTGCAGGTACTGGCAGTATTTTATTTAAACTCATGCACAAAACGGCTTTAAAAGGCCCTAACGATGGACCTAACGTAGGTCACAGTGACATTCAATTAAACTTACCAATCACAATTAAGTAAAAACAAAACCATGAAAAAGAGTATTATTTTTTTATTGAGCATTTTAATTTCTAGTGCAACATTTGCGCAAGTTAGTTTTGGATTAAAAGCAGGTTACAATGCTGCTAGTGTAAAATCGAATGACGCAGAAATTACCGACGACGGACAAACCTTATCTGGTTTTCATATTGGATCGGTAGTGAATATTCCTTTCAATAAAAAGGTATCATTTCAAACTGGCTTAAACCTTGGAACCAAGGGCGTAAATGTAGCACATCAAGGACATGGCGATAAATACAAATTTACAGCCATAGATATTCCTTTAAATGTTGTTGTAACAAGTAAAAAAGGATTGTTTGCTGGAACTGGTTTAAACCTTGGTTATAACCTGTCAGGAAAATTAGATGCACACGATGATCCTACCGAAAATTATGATTTTGAATTTGGGAGTGACAAGAATTTTACAAGAGCAGATCTTGGCTTAAATTTTTTAATAGGCTACCAAACTAAATCTGGCATTTTTGTAAGCGCTAACAGTTTAGTGAGCTTAACAGATATCGCACCTAGTGCTACTAGCTGGAAAAACAACGTGATTAGTTTATCTGTGGGATATACTTTGAAGAGCTCCAAAAAATAAGGGGGTTCGAGAAAATTTTTGCCGCACAAAGGCCGCCCTTCGGGCGGCCTTTGTTTTTATAAAAAATCCAACTCCTGCGAAAAATCTAACTCCTGCTACATTCATTTCGCAATTAACATAGCCAGCTTACAGGCCAGGCCCAGTAACATAGGATACACAAAAAATAGCCATAACATATCTACCCAGCGCAGCGTTTGCCACACTTTAGATCCTGATGCAATAGCCCTGTTTAAAAAGTCGTACCAGCTCACTAAACTGAGTTTGGCGGCCAAACCGTTAAATAAAACGGCCAATACGAGTATCACGACACCAAGGATATATATTTTAATCATGGTCATAACTTTTTTATTGAAAAATAGTATATTTAAGAAAACAAAAGTATGCCATTTACAAGGTTACAACCCCGCTATTTCATTGCACTATGCCTGATTGCAATGGTTTGCACCAGTTGCTTACGCGAAAAAAATGGTGGCCTATTTTTACCGGGTGGTTTTGAAGCCACTGTGGTGGTAGATAGTTTACCGGGCAGGGCTAGGCATTTGGCAGTAAATGACAATGGAGATATTTATGTGAAAGCCAATAAGCCCATTGAGGGAGGCATGAACTATGTTTTAAGAGACGAAAACAATGATGGCCGCGCCGATATCATTAAAAATTTTGGACCCATCGCTAGTGAAGGTGCATACGCCACTGGCATGCGTATTCATAACGGATACTTATATACAAGTTCAGAAATGCTGGTGTACCGCTATAAATTAAAGAAGGGTGAAATGGTGCCTTCCAGCAAGGCAGAGTTTATAGTAATTGATAGCGGACAACCACGCGAGCACGATGGTAAACCACTAGCTTTTGATGGCAAGGGACATATTTTTGTTCCTTTTGGCGCTCCTTCCGATGCTTGCCAAGTAGAAAATAGATTACCAGGCTCACCGGGCATGAAGCCCTGTCCTATTTTAGA
>JBEGUD010000030.1:0-4929 GCA_041179065.1 Bacteroidota bacterium
TCCAGCCTGGTAATTTTCCATTTCAAAAACGCCCATCGGACCGTTCCATAAAATGGTTTTACTGCTTTCGATAACGGCTGCAAATTTGGCACGTGTAGCTTCGCCAATGTCGAGGCCCATCCATCCGTCGGGGATAGACATTCTCTCGCAGTTTTTGCGCTCGGTGGTATTAGAAAATTCGGTGGTAATAATATTGTCTACAGGGAGGTGAATGTTTACACCCTTTGCTTTTGCCTTGGCTAAAATTTCAAGTGCCAAAGGCATACGGTCGTCTTCACAGATAGACGTGCCAATGGTTCCACCCTGTGCTTTAAAAAAGGTATATGCCATACCGCCACCGATGATAATATCTGTGGCACGGTCTAACAGGTTTTCGATAATTAAAATTTTATCAGACACTTTAGCCCCGCCAATAATTGCGGTGAAAGGTTTTTCTGAACCATGTAAAACTTTTTCGGCGCTGGCTACCTCGGCGTTCATAACAAGGCCAAACATTTTACTGCCTGGTGCAAAAAACTGCGCAATCACTGCTGTAGAAGCGTGCGCGCGGTGCGCCGTTCCAAAAGCATCATTTACATATACATCTCCTAGCTTGCTTAGCTTTTGTGCAAAAGCCTCGTCGCCTTTTTCTTCTTCTTTATAAAAACGTAAATTTTCTAGTAATAACACCTGCCCTGCTTCGAGTGCAGCTGCTTTATTTACCGCTTCTTCTCCTATACAATCGTTAGCAAATTGAACCTCTACGCCTAACAACTTAGATAAATGCCCAACAATATGAATCAGCGAATATTTAGGCGTAGGACCGTCTTTTGGACGACCCAAATGACTCATTAAAATAACAGATCCGCCATCCTTAATAATCTTTTGAATAGTAGGGATGGTAGCACGCATGCGCGTGTCATCTGTAATAGTATACGCATCGTCTAAAGGGACATTAAAATCTACACGGATTAATGCTTTTTGACCTGCAAATGAATGACTAGAAAATTGGCTCATAATTATTTTGAAATTAAGCCTGCAAAATATTTTACGGTACGCACCAATTGGCTTACATAACTCATTTCGTTATCGTACCAGCTTACTGTTTTAACAAGCTGTACATCGCCTTGTGTCATTACTTTTGTTTGCGTTGCATCAAATAATGAACCGTAAGAAATACCAATAATATCGGTGCTTACAATTTCATCTTCTGTGTAACCAAATGACTCGTCCGAAGCTTTTTTCATTGCTGCGTTTACTTCTTCTACCGTTACTTTTTTAGTTAAAATAGTAGTTAGCTCAGTTAAAGAACCTGTAATGGTTGGAACACGCTGAGCAGAACCATCTAATTTACCTTTTAAATTAGGTAATACAAGGCCAATTGCTTTTGCAGCACCCGTGCTATTAGGCACAATGTTTTGTGCAGCTGCACGTGCTCTGCGTAAATCACCTTTAGGATGCGGAGCATCTAGGGTGTTTTGGTCGTTGGTGTATGCATGAATGGTTGTCATGATACCCGTTACAATACCGTAATTATCATCTAACACTTTAGCCATTGGAGCTAAACAGTTAGTGGTACATGAAGCGCCAGAAATAATAGTTTCTGAACCATCTAAAATATCGTGGTTAACATTAAATACAACCGTTTTCATTTCGCCAGTAGCTGGTGCAGAAATTACTACACGCTTAGCACCCGCTGTAATGTGCGCTGCTGCTTTTTCTTTATCGGTAAAGAATCCTGTAGACTCAATAACAACGTCTACACCGTGCGCTCCCCAAGGAATTTGCGCTGGATCACGCTGTGCATATATTTTTACAGACTCGCCATTTACAGTGATAGCATCTTCTGAAGCAGTTACCGTAGCGTCAAAACGACCCTGTGCACTATCATACTTTAATAAGTGTGCTAAAACCTGAGGGCTTGTAAGGTCATTAATGGCAACGATTTCGATACCATCCATATTATAAATCTGACGGAAAACTAGGCGGCCAATACGACCAAATCCATTGATTGCTACTTTAACTGTGCTCATTTTATTGCTTGTTTATTTATATAATAACGTAAAGAAGAAGCAAATTTACACCGAATAGCAGAAATTGCCCTTTTTTTTTAAAATATAACTGAGAAATATTTGGGCGAGAAACCTTCTCCCCTTATTTTTGCGTCCCGAATAACACATTTGGGATCTGGAGCGTTCGTCTAACGGTTAGGACCTCAGGTTTTCATCCTGGTAATACGGGTTCGATTCCCGTACGCTCTACGAAGCGAGAATCAAGGCTACTTCTAACGAGGTAGCCTTTCTCATTTTCCTCCGAAACCCTTGCTACGCTTGAGATTAGAGAGACCACACTATTTACTCTTGGAGTTCGAACTCGCTTATTTTCCTTATCATACCTCATTCCCTCTGGGAATAGCAAATATTGCAATCGTTGTTTGTCATCGTAATCGCAGGAAACCCATAACTGCAAAGGATCTAGCAAAATTTCTAATCCATTTTTTACTGCTTTTTCTAAGTTCGAACTCTTAAAATCACCTTTGACATTTTCCTCTTCTAATTGCTTCTTTTCATCCAAGTATTTAAGTCGGTATTTGTCGTAAAGTTCCTTGGTTAATTCTTGATTGATAAACCTTTCTTCAAGTGACTCAATTTTATCAGCCAAGTCAGTAATCTTCCTTTTTCTGGATACATCCTCCTGTAACTTGTCAGTAAACTTCTGTGAGACAATCTCCTTTACTTGCGCTTCTATTGCTGTAACATGGGCCGCTTCAATTTTATATTTACCCAACTCTTCCATAAACAGCTGGTTTATAATTGAAGCTTTTTCATTGACTGGCTCGGCTTGTCCTCTTGTCTTATAGTATATATATCCTTTTTGCTTATACCCCGTAAATGGTGAACCCGTAAGCTCACTTCTTAAAAACGATTTTAATGGCATATCAGGGTCCTTAAATTTCTTTGCAATCCCTTTATGGGGATTGGTTATTGCTACTGCATTTGCTTTCATGAAAAGCTCCATAGAAACCAGTGCTGGGTGATGTCCTTTAATTAATTTACCCGGGAAATAGGCATTCATAAAATAACCACAATAAAAAGGGTTGCCTATTTGACGGTAAAAGCTTTTGTATTCAATGGTCGCTCCTAATTTACGCAGGCGCTCAACAATCTCTTTATTGCTCCATTTACCTTCCGCTTTCCATTTAAAGCCCATTTTCATGAACTTGCCTTCCTCATTAATTACATATTCGTGATACTTAGCCTTCTCTTTTCTTTTGAGGTTTGTATAGCCATATGGGCAGTGACCAATGTAATAACCCTGCTCAATTAATTCATAAGTACCACGCATGGTTTTGGTACGTCGTAAATCGTTGTCATACTTACCAAAAGCAAAGAAAATTTGTTGTTGCAACTCTCCTGCTGGTGAAGTAACATCGATATCTTGAAGCACACTTATTACCTTAACTCCAATCTTACTTAGATCAATAATAAGCTCTTGGGCATGGTCACTTCTTGAAAAACGCTCAAAGGAGTAAACCAATATTGCTACAACATCTTTGTTTTTCCTTACATAATTGAGCATCAATTTAAACTCCTTTCGCTCATCTGTTTTAGCAGACTCCGCCTCGCCACCAAAAAAGGCCTTAATTTCAAACGACCTTTTGGTAGCAAAAGTGATTGCATCTTTTCTTTGTGTTTCTAAAGAAGTGTTGTCAAATTGAGAGGGGTCAGAAACTCTGGTATAGTTTACGATTTTATTCCCCTCCCTCCATTTAGGCGGCTTGGCTTTTTTCGCAAATTTGGCGGTCATCTGCTGAAGCTGTAATTCCAAGTTGTTCATCTTGAAGTAGTTTTTTGATAATTTGATTAGCGATAATCTCTGCAAGCATTTTTATACTTGCATTTATAGCAGTGCTTTCATTAGCTGCTATTATTTCTACCTTTTTTTTACTGTTTACATAATGATTGCTCATTTAGATTAATCAATATCATACCATAACTAGAACTTAGTTTAGGGTATGCTTTGTATAATATGGCCGAGAACTTCAGCACTATTTTGTATTAATTAATTCAGTTACTTCAAATAGCTGAATATTACCATCCCTTGTTTTGATTTGCATATCCAAGAAGGTCCCTTTCTTTTTTAAATAATGCACCTTATTGTAAAATTCCGCAAAATCTAGTCTTTTTGTAACCTCAACAATAGGCATTTTCTTATCGTTTAACCTAAATGTGATTTTCTGTATTGCATCATCATTGAACATCTTTTTAATGATATTGATAGACGACTCCTTAATTTCTAACACCCCATCATTCAAGTTAAATAAGTTATTATCATTGATCACTTTGTAAACAATATTGTACAAGCTCACAGAAATGAATGATTCATTAAAAAACTTATTTAGCCTTACAAAAGAATCAGAAGGATCGATCATAACGGCAACCTCAAATGCGTCAACTTTACCACCAGCACTCAGATGCAAAATGGTATTTTTACGATTTAGTAATATTGCCAAAATAGTTATTGAAAAATTATTAAAACCGAAATTTTTAAGCAACGGTACTAGATCCCCCCTTTTTGATACATCAATTATTTCTTGTGAAGACACCTCCAATTTTTCTATGTCGAACTTGGCATACATTGCTTCAAGAAATTTATTGTTACCAAAAAACTCGTCATATACCAACTCCATAGTTTTAGGAGTGACACCTAGACCTTTTAACTCTTGCAATACATTCAACCAACATATATCAAAAAAGCTTAAGTAGCCGTTTTCTGAAACTTCGTTAAAAAGCTTCCTACTTTCCCAGTAGTGAATTAATCGCCTGTCCAAATTGGTGCTTTTTAAAGGAGTATTTCTTGAAAGCAACGTATCTAGAAATGGCGAATATGCAGTATAATTTCCTGCCTTGTACTCCTTATCTACCTCATCTAGGACAAACCGCTTTATTG
>JBEGUD010000031.1:0-3375 GCA_041179065.1 Bacteroidota bacterium
TGGCAAAAGTGTCATGCCTTATCAACCAGAAGGCATTTGGCGTTCACCTTATAATGGTGATACTTGGAAATTATCTGAAGGCGAAGACCAGTACCGACGCTCGCTCTATACCTATTTTAAAAGGACAGCGCCTTACCCATCTATGATTACTTTTGATGGAGGTGCCAGAGAGGTTTGTGTGATTAGAAGAATCAGAACCAACACACCACTTCAAGCACTGAATTCGCTAAATGATTCTTCCTATATTATTATGGCCCGCTCCTTTGCAAAAAGTATGGAAAATGTAAAAGGACCTATCGAAGCAAAAATAAAAACTGGCTACGAGCAAATGATGTACAAACCCATTGCGGCAAATAAATTAAATGCGCTAACCTCACTCTATCAAAGTAGTTTATCAAAATACCAAAGCAACAAAAAAGCAGCCACCATATTAGTGAGTGATAGCACACTTGCATCACCTACCAACAGAGCCGCCCTTGTTGTGGTAGCCAACGCCATGCTTAATCTAGACGAATGGCTCAATAAAAACTAATTCCCATGACGCAAAAAGAATTACATAACCAGCGCCTAGTTAAAGAAGCCCAAAAGGCCGTGATGCAGCAGCATACGCGCAGGCATTTTATTAAAGAAAGTGCCATGGGATTTGGCGCACTAGCACTTGGCGGTTTACTAGGTAGTTGCAACACATCATCTAGCGCCAATTTGTTTGATGCCACCAATCCATTAGCACCAAAAGCCCCACCCTTTTTAGGAAAGGCCAAGTCGGTCATTTATTTACACATGGCTGGTGCTCCTTCGCAACTTGAAATGTTTAGTTATAAGCCAGAGCTTGCAAAACTAGATGGATTGGATTGTCCACCTTCCTTACTCAATGGTAAAAAATTTGCGTTTATTAGAGGTGTTCCTAAAATGCTAGGCCCTCAAGCAAGTTTCAAACAATATGGCGAAAGTGGTATTTGGTTGTCTGAAAACTTACCACACTTATCAACTGTTATTGATGATGTAGCCGTGCTTCAGGCGGTTACCACCGATCAGTTCAACCATGCACCTGCACAACTTTTAATGCATACCGGAACACCACGTCTAGGTAGGCCTAGTATGGGTTCTTGGGTTACTTACGGGCTTGGTTCAGAAAATAAAAACCTGCCAGGATTTGTAGTACTTACTTCTGGTGGTAACAATCCGGATGCAGGAAAAAGTGTTTGGGGAAGTGGATTTTTACCAAGTGTGTATCAAGGTGTACAGTGCCGTAGTGAAGGTGATCCGGTTTTATTTATTAAAGATCCTGCGGGCATGGACCGCGATATTAGAAAAGCAAGTATCGACGCTATTAATAAAGTGAATGAAGAATCTTATACCGAGTATCAAGATCCAGAAACCTTGTCACGAATTTCTCAATACGAGCTCGCCTACAAAATGCAAATTTCAGTGCCGGGTGTCATGGATATTAGTACCGAACCTGATTATATTCATGAAATGTATGGCACTAAACCTGGTGAATCATGTTTTGCCAACAACGTATTACTTGCGCGCAAACTGGTTGAGAAAGGGGTTCGCTTTGTGCAGCTATTTGACTGGGGTTGGGATACACATGGCGACTCGGCAGGTAACGCAGTTGATATTGGACTTAAAAATAAATGTCGAAAAATTGATAGGCCTATTACCGCACTCTTACAAGATTTAAAACAAAGAGGACTACTAGATGAGACACTTGTTGTGTGGGGTTCAGAGTTTGGTAGAACACCAATGCAAGAAAATAGAGAAGGTAAAACCATGCCATTTAAAGGTCGCGACCACCATGGTGAAGCGTTTTCGATGTGGATGGCAGGCGGTGGCATTAAAGGTGGCACTACCTATGGCGAAACAGATGAAATTGGTTACAATATTGTAAATGGCAAAGTAGAAACCTTTGATGTACAAGCGACCATTTTAAATCAATTGGGTTTTGACCACGAAAAATTCACCTACGAATCACAAGGAAGAAACTTTAGGTTAACTGACTTGAGCGGAAAAGTGATCCATGATATCATAGCATAAAAAAATAATGATGAGCGTATTTATTGGAAGGTTCCATCCTGTTTTTGTTCACTTACCTATTGGAATATTACTTTTTGCTGCCCTTTTATTTCTTGTTTCAAAAAAACAAAAATTTGCGGCAGTATCTGCAGCGGTAGCGCCTGCACTTGCAGTAGGTTCGTTTTTTTCTATTCTATCCTGCATAACAGGCTACTTACTTTCTATTTCAGACGCGTATAATGAGAGTATTGTATTTAAGCACCAATGGCTTGGTATTGCTACCGCTATCACAAGTATCGTATGCTATATCGCCCATCAAAAAAAGTTCAAGTATGTGGGTGCGCTCATTATAATATTAACTGCACTTATTATCATTACCGGACATAACGGCGGCAACCTCACACATGGAGAAGATTATTTAACGGCGACTCTTTCAAATACCAAGAGCGACAAAAAAGTGATTGCCAATATCAATGAAGCCGTTGTTTACAAAGATGTGATAGAACCCATATTGGCTGCAAAGTGTTATAGTTGCCATGGTGATAGCAAGCAAAAAGGGAAATTAAGACTAGACCTCCCAAATTATATTATGCAAGGTGGAGAAGAAGGAAAAGTTTTAACACCTTACCAGCCTGGAAGCAGTGAAATCATAAACCGCTTATTGCTTCCTACTTCAAACGAAGAACATATGCCCCCCAAAGAAAAACCACAACTTACCAAAGATGAAGTGGCATTATTACATTGGTGGATTGAATCGGGGGCTAGTTTTACTGAAGTTGTAAAAAACACCAAACAAACGGCTGCTATCAAAGGAGTATTAGCTGCATTTTCAAGTGGTGATGCTACTACCGCTGAGCAAACACAATTACCTACAAAAAAAGTAAGTGCTATTTCGAGCGACGTGCTTTCAGCGCTAAGCAAAGAAGGTGTTGCGATTGTACCCGTTGTAAACGGCTCTAACTATGTACGCGCTAATTTAATTGGCGTTGAAACATTAAGCACCCAAACCTTTCAACTGCTATCAAAAATTTCGGATCAATTGCTACAATTAAACGCATCGTTTACTGCCATCAAAGACGAGCATTTGAGTGCGCTATCAAGTTGCAAACAACTCAAACAATTAGAACTAAATGGCACGAGCATCACAAACAAAGGGCTAGCTTCTCTTGATGCCTTAGAAAATTTAGAAATTTTGAGTATCACACAAACCAAAGCTACCGCAGAAGGTATTAGTGGTCTAACCAAACTTAAAAACTTAAAAAAAGTACACCTCTATAAAACCAGCTTTACAAACGCGGCCATTGCACAATTAAAACAAAAAATGCCTGGCTTACGTATAGATACGGGAGGCTACAAACT
>JBEGUD010000032.1:0-8985 GCA_041179065.1 Bacteroidota bacterium
AAAACAACCGGCGGCCTTGTAACATTTTTTCGATAGCAATGCTTACCACTTTTTCTATGTCGTTGATAGCGGCAGCAACAGCCATTGGCACCGTTTGATCTTCGTTGTTAATATTTGTCAATACCTCGAGCACGGACATGTCTTGTAACTGTCTATACTTGGAATCCTGTTCTGTAATTCTTGTAAATGTAGCCATGTAAAATTATTTGTGGTAGGTAACTAAACCTTCCATCGGCGCTTTTAAAACTTTTCCTAATTCTAATTCATAGGTATTGCAGAGTTCTTTTAAAACATCTTTAAAACCAAATGCAACACTACCTACAAAATTGATGGGTAGTTTCCAGCTCTCTTTAAATTTATAAAGGTGGGTGAAAAAGAAATCATTTAAACCATCTTCAATGATATTTTCGATCATGTAATGACCCCTGTTTTCACTTAAAAAAATGGCGAAATGTGCTAGGTATCTATTGGCAAGCGGTTGCTTGTATACACTGTTTAATATTTCGTCTTTGCTGGTATTAAAGCGTTTGGTAAAACGTGCCATGAGTTCTTCGTCAAAAGTTTGGTACAAATAATATTGTACCACTTTTTTTCCGAGGTAAGCACCGCTTCCTTCATCTCCTAAAATATAACCAAGTCCAGGGCTATTTTTAGCAATTTTATTTCCATTGTAATAGCCTGCGTTGGCACCAGTGCCTAAAATACAAGCGATCCCTTTTTGCTTGCCGCATAATGCTCTTGCAGCTGCGGTTAAGTCGTGGTTGATTTCTATTTTGGCTTTTGTAAATAAACTTTTTAAAACACTATTGATCACTTTTGCATTGGCCGGATTGGCAAGCCCGGTACCATAAAAAAATATGTTTTTAGGCGGAAAGTTTTTAATTTTTGGCAATAAATTCTTTTGAAGCAGTGCCGTAATTTGATCAGCAGTTAAAAAGTAGGGGCTCAAGCCATCTGTGATTATGGACTTTTTTTTCTTGCCATCAACGAGCAAGCACCATTCACATTTTGTAGCACCACTGTCTGCAATTAAGGTTACCCGCATTTTTTATAATTTAGAAATGATACTACGAAGTACGAAAATATCTGTGACAAAACAACCTTTATCTCTTTAATATTTAATGTTTTAAGGCAATTTTATCTATTTAAGTAGGATATTTGTAAGGACCTTTAAATATGATCAAACAATGAGCGAGCAAAAAAAGAAAATTAGTATCTGGTTACCTATTTTATTGTCTTTGGTAATGGTTGTGGGTATGACTATTGGCTACCAACTTCGTGACAATACGGCTGGTGGTAAGTTTTTAGGATTATCTGGACGTAGTTCGGTGCAGGAGCTGGTTTCACTCATCAACAATAAATATGTAGATCCGGTAGCCTCAGATAGCATTGACATGCTCGTTGCAGATGCGCTGCTTTCTCATTTGGATCCACACTCTGCATATATTCCTGCTAGTGATTTAGCTGAATTTAACGATGATATTGCCGGAAGTTTTATGGGTATTGGAATTGAGTTTCAAATGATGAACGACACGGTAAATGTGATGAATGTTTTTAAAGACGGCCCTTCCTTTAAGGCTGGTTTGCAGGTTGGCGATCAGTTGTTAAAAGCCAATGATTCAATAACGCTGTATGGTAAAAATATAAACGCCGATTGGGTTCGTTCTAAAATTAGAGGTGAAGAAGGTAGCGCTGTAAAGGTTACAGTGCTTCGTAACAACAAACAACTCAATTTAAATATTATAAGAGGTGTTATTCCAGTGTCACCTATTGATGCGGCTTATATGATACAGCCTGCTACAGGTTATATTAAAATTGATAAGTTTTCGGAAAGGACCTATGAAACCTTTATGGCGTCTCTCGAAAAATTACAAAAAGCGGGTATGAAATCGTTGGTACTTGATTTACGTGGAAATGGTGGCGGTCTATTGCAAGAAGCCGTTGATATTGCTGACGAATTTTTAAGTGATAATAAATTAATTGTTTACACAGAAGGTGCCAACAGTAAGCGTTACGATTTTGTATGTAAAAGACCTGGGTTATTTGAAACTGGTAAACTTACTGTGCTTATCGATGAAACTTCTGCTTCTGCTAGTGAAGTGCTTGCTGGTGCTTTGCAAGACTGGGATAGGGCTACTATTATTGGAAGACGTTCTTTTGGTAAGGGCCTTGTGCAGCAGCAGTTTGGCTTAACAGGAGGCAGTGCCGTTCGCTTAACAATAGCTAGGTATTTTACACCACTTGGGAGAAATATTCAAAAACCCTATGCTGTAGGTAAAGAAAAATATGATGAGGAATTAATGAACCGCTATCATAATGGGGTACTTGATAAGGCAGACTCTAGTGTTCTAAAAGGTAAAAAATATAAAACCCCTGCTGGTCGTATTTTATATGGTGGAGGTGGTATCACTCCCGATATTATTGTTCCGCTAGCATCTAGTTTGCAAGACACATTAATCATGCAATTGTATCTATCCAATACACTATCAAATTTTGTGTACGCGTTGTATAAAAATAACCGTACCTATTTTAATAGTTTTAAAAACCCAGAAGAACTAGCTAAAGGTTTTGTGCCAGGTGCTGCCGAGTGGAATACATTTGTTGCAGCTGCTGCAAAAGATAATATTGTAGCTACCAAAGTGTCTGCTTCAGGTAAAGTTTATTTGTTACAATCTATTAAAATATTAATGGCACGTCAAATTTGGAGAACCGAAGGGTATTACCAATTACAAAATGCCACAGATTCTACCGTAGCTAAAGCATTACAGCAATTAAAATAGCTTTCATGAAAAAAATATTTATAACCCTTGCCTCTTTTTGTATGCTCCAACAAATAAAAGCACAAGACACAAAAATTATAGCACATAGGGGTGCCTGGAAAGAATTTAATGTGCCAGAAAATTCGATTGCGGCGCTGCAAAAAGCCATAGAAATTAAAGCTTTTGGTAGTGAATTTGACGTGCGTCGTACCCTTGATGGTAAGCTAGTGGTCAATCATGATCCTACACATTTTGGAGATACCATTGAGCTCAAAACTTATGCGGCGCTTAATACCAAAAAGTTAAGTAATGGGGAAGACCTTCCTTTACTTGAGGATTATTTTAAAACAGGCACCGCTTCCAAGCACAACACACTTCTAATTTGTGAAATTAAGGCTGCACTTTTAAGTAATACCACTAGCCAACTTACCACCACTGAAACGATTGCGCTAGCTAAAAATTTAGGTATCGAAGACAAAATTATTTATATCAGTTTTGATTTTGAAGTACTCCAAACCATTAGAGCCAACAGGCCAACAGCAACTGTTTTGTACCTCGAAAATAATAAGACATTGGAAGAGATTATGGCAGCTAAATTTAATGGCATCAATTTTAATTATGCCCAGTTTTTAGGGAATCCATCCATTGCAGTAAATGCTAAAAAGCAAAATATGATGTTAGGTAGTTGGACTGTTAACAGGGATGAGGATTTTAATAAGCTTGTTGCGCAAGGAGTTGAGTTCATTACTACCAATTTTCCGGAGCGATATTTAACGCAGCTGGATCATAAACACTAATCTAAATATTTAGCCATAAAAAAAGCCCCCCGAATTATCGGAGGGCTTTTTTGTATATTCTAATTTGTATACTAGAAGTTAGAAGCTACACCAGTATCCCACCATAAGCGTGTTGCAATATCATCTTTTGCACCAGCACCCATTTTAGAAACTGCATCAGCTACACCAGCAGCATTACCTGTTCTTTCTCCGTTAAGGAAAGGCCATCTTTTAATGAACTGACCAGTAGGGATTGTGCCCCACTCTGGACCAGAATCATTTTTAGCAGCAGAAGGAATTTTAGGATATCCTGTTCTTCTGTGGTCTACCCATGCTTCCAAAGTATTGGTAAATGTTGCAAGGTATTTTTGAGTCATGATTTTCTCAAGCTTTAATTCTCTAGAATCAGCTTCGTCCCAAGCAACTGTAATTGTTGAAGCAGCTGTAAAGTTGTTACGAGAATCAACTGGATCTACATAGTTGATAGGCTTACTTGTTGCGTCAGCTAAGTAAGTATCAACGCCACCAGCTCCCCAATCAGCAAATGATAATTTAACACCATTTTCGTAGTGAGTTTTTGCATCACCAGCACCAGTCCAACCTCTTAAAGCAGCTTCTGCTCTCAAGAAAGCTACTTCTGAAGCAGTGAAGTGTCTTCTTGTTTGAACGCCATTAAAATCAGTAGAAACTTTAGAGAAAGTTACACGTTGAATTTTAGCGTCAATAAATGCACCATTTCTGATTCCTTTGTAAGGTGATGTAGGATGGTCTGCATATAAACTAGCGTTATCTGCAGGAGAGAAGTACTTACTAATTCTACCATCTTTTAAACCCACCATGAATGATTCGATTGGTGCGCCCATACGAGCATCATCCCACTGAAAGCAAATCATACCAACTGGCATAATGTTACCAAGTAAAGAGATGTTGAAGTTTTCGGCGTTTGTAGAAATTAATCCAGCAGCATCAGCTAAAGCTTTTTCACCTTGTGTTTTTGCAAGTGTAGGATTAACTTTTGAAATACGAATAGCAAGTCTTAAACGTAAAGAGTTAACCACTTTTTGCCAAGCAGGGATACTACCCTTGTAACTTGGGTCAAATTTAGCAAAACCAGCATATGCTTTGTTTGCATTAAATTCTGATTGAATGGTATCTAATTGCGCAAAGAACGTATTGTATAAAGTAGACTCACTGTCATACAAAACAGTTGCAGCTGTTGAACCGTAATTTGAATAAATTACTGGACCATAGATAGCTGATACTCTTGACATTGATAAAATTCTGATCAATTTTGCCCATGTAGCAAATAATGGTAAACCATTTTCTTGTGCTAAACGGATAACTTGTCTAGAAGGAGACATTACGTTATTGTACTGACGATTCCAGTAGTTGTTCCAACGTACATAATATGTAGTGTTGTTTACATTACTTGTAAATGGAGTAGGGGTATTCATAAAGCCCATCCATGAATCGTAACAAAGGTCTTCTTCAATTTGACTACCCTGATTACCATGCAGCTCATACAACATACCTGCAAAAGGCGAACCTACCAGGTTGAAGTCTTGCTTAAGCATCTCATCAGAAATTTGATTGGGATCCTGATTGGTTTTTTGGAAATCTTTTGTACAAGATCCAAAAGCAATTAGGATGATTGATGCAATAAATAATTGTTTCATACTAAATTGTATTTAAAAAATTTTTAGAAAGTAAACTTAACGTTAACACCATAAGATCTTGTTGCAGGTAAACCAAATACGTCGTTAGACTGCATACCGTTACCAGTACTCATAGCTTGTTCTGGATCAAATGGAGCTTCTTTAAATAAGAAGAATAAGTTACGACCCACTAAAGAGAAGTTAGCTTCTTTAATTAATGATTTCGCGTTATTAGATTTTAAGTTGTAACCTAATACTAGCTGACCTACTCTCACGTTTGTTCTAGAGAATAAGTAAGGTTCCATGATACCATTTCTGTCACCAACTGCAGAGAAAAATACAGCAGGATCAATTGTAGATACTGGGTTTCCGTTTTGTACAGCATTGATTGGCATACCACCCTTATCTCTAAATTCACCAGTTCTTGCACTAGCACCATAAGAATCTAAGAATGCTTCTGTTTTAGAGAAAGCAACACCACCAAATTTACCTTGTACAAGTACAGAAGCAAACCAGTTGTTGTACGTAAAGTTGTTATTCCAACCTAATAAGAAGTCAGGATTAACATTACCCACTTTTTCTTGTAATGCAGCTCTTGTTGGAGCACCAGTAGTTGGGTTTAAAATGATACGACCTGAAGCGTCTCTAGCAAATTTGTGGATCCAAAGATCGTTAAAAGAACCACCTGCTCTAATTACTGAAGCAAAACCTTCATCGTTACCACCTACTTGGTAGTTAGGATTAGAAGCGATTAATTCAACAATTTTGTTGGTGTTACGAGAAACGTTTACTGAAGACTTCCAGCTAAAGTTACTTGTGCTTACAACTTGTGCATCTAATGTAAATTCAAAACCTTGGTTTTCAATTCTACCAGCGTTTACAAAGTAAGATGTAAAGCCTGAACCTGAAGGAGCAGCAAGAGATAAGAACTGATTGGTACTAACATCTTTGTAAACAGTGAAGTCTACACCAATTTTGTTCTTAAACATTTTCATTTCTAAACCAAATTCAGTACCCTCAATAATTTCAGGCTTTAAGTTGGTGAAAGGAACCTGTGTATTTCTTCCAATACCACCGATACCTGTAGGGCCACCTGCAGCATTGATTCTGTTCCAAGGGTTAACCACGTTAAATGGAACTTCATTACCAGTTTGAGAATAAGAACCTCTTACTTTCATGAAAGAGATAGCTTCTGGTAAATCAATCATTTGACTAACGATACCAGACAAACCAAATGCTGGATATAGGTAAGATTGGTTACCTGTAAGTGCAAGGGTAGAAGCCCAGTCGTTACGTGCAGAAACATCCACGAATAACATGTCTTTGTAACCAAATTGTAAATTTGCAAAAGCACCTTGTTTGATGGTTCTGTTAATTGTTTGGTTAAATACAATGTTGTAAGGAATATTAGCAAACGTAAAGAAGTTAGGGTACATCAAAGCGATAGTACCATTGCCTACGTTCATGCCATTGTTAAATGTATTTTTTTGGTAGCTCGCACCTGCTAAAGCAGTTAGAGATAGGTCACCAAAATTATTGTTGTAGGTAAAGATACCGTCGGCGTATAAAGCCTGATCGTTGTATTTGGTATAAGACCAAGTACCATTAGGACTCACACTTACAGAGTTTCCGCCTGCTGCCCAACGGTTATCACGTAACATGTTGTTGTAATCAATGTTTCCTCTTGTTTCAAACTTAAGGTTTTTAGCAATATCGTAAGAAAGTTTCACGTTTGCAATAACACGGTGTGAAGTTTGAAGTTTAGAGTTGTTGTTGAGTTCCCAATAAGGGTTGTTTTGTTTTTCTTCGGTAGAATACCAACTCATTCTGTTGATATTTCTTGCTGCATCAAAAACTTGATAATTTGTTTTATAAGCATTGAAATCTCTTTCACGCGCAAACAAATACAAACCAGTTAATGGGTTGTTGTAATAACCAGCACCCGGACGGTTTTTAGTTTCTTCATACGCAAAAATCACGTTAGAACTAACCGTTACTTTATTATCAAATAACTTAGTTGATTGGTTTAAAGTGATATTGTGCTTAGCATAAGTGTTTGTTGGTACGATACCTCTAACACTCATATTTGCATAAGAGAAGAAAGCTGTTGTTTTATCATTACCACCACTCACAGAAATTGAGTTAGTAACATTTACGCCTCTTTGAAAAAATTCATTTACGTAATTGTTTTGGTAGTAGTTAGATTTAGTTTTAGACCAGTTGTAGTCAGAACCGTTAATCGCACCATAAGAAAACTGTAAATCAGGTAATTCAGATACTTGATCAACAACAGTACTGTGGTTGAAATCTACTTGAGTTTTACCAGCTTTACCTTTTTTGGTCGTGATAACGATTACACCGTTTGCACCTTGGCTACCATAAAGGATAGAAGCGTTAGCGCCTCTTAAAACGTTTACAGTTTCAATGTCGGCAGGGTTAATAGAAGATAAACCATCACCACCATCGGTACCACCGTAAGAACCAGGCTGACCGCCTTTGTTGTTTACCATTGGGATACCATCAATAACGTATAAAGCTTCTGATGTTCCGATAAGTGATTTAGCACCTCTTAATACTGCTTTGGTAGAACCACCAGCACCTGAGCTACTAATTTTAATGTCAAGACCAGCTGCTTTACCACTTAAGGCGTCCATAAAGTTAAAGTTGGCAGCTTTTCTTAATTCGTCACCACTTACTTGTTGAGAAGCATAGCCTAAAGCTTTTTTCTCACGCTTGATACCAAGTGCAGTAACTACTACATCACCTAAATCAGAAGATGCAGTTGATAAAGAAACTGATACTTTACTTTGTGAACCAGAGACTGAAACTTCTTTGGTTGCAAAGCCTAGAGATGAAATCTCTAATGTAACATTACCTGCTGGCGCATTTAAGCTAAATGTACCATCAGCCTTAGTTGAAGTTGCTGTGGAACTACCCTTGATTTTAACGGTAGCTGAAGCAACTGCTTTGTTGTCCGGCCCAGTTACGGTACCAGAAACTTGTCGTGTTTGTGCAAAAGATGCGGACATCATGCACAGCACAGAACAAAAAATTAAAAGCAAACTTTTCATAAGATTTTGTTTGGTCTGTTTAATAATGAATTAATAAGTGAATTTTGGCAAGCAAATTCATTATAATGTTAAGCATTTTTTGGATTTTAGCCAAAATATTCAGCGAATTTGAGTGTAAATACACCGAAATATGTTAAAATATAGGGATTTGGGGATAAAATATTGTCTAAATGTGCATAACACATAACAATTACTTCTTAAGTATAATTCCTGCCTCACATGAGTAGCGGGATGCCTGGTTTTAGTATCTCTTTATTTTAAGTAAATTTGACCCTGAATAAGCAGCAATGGATAAAGCGTTACAACAATTAGCAGGGCAACTGCACGGAGATTTGTTTTTTGACAAAACCATGCGGACCCTCTATGCCACAGACGCTTCAAGTTACCGCGAATTACCACTTGCCGTTGCGATTCCAAAATCAAAGGCCGATATTGCTAGTTTAATTTCTTTTGCAGCTACTAACAATACCTCACTAATTCCGCGTACGGCAGGTACTTCACTAGCTGGACAGGTAGTAGGAAATGGTATTGTAGTAGATGTATCTAAACACTTTACAAAAATTTTAGAGTTAAATAAAGAGGAAGGATGGGTAAGGGTAGAGCCTGGTGTGATTAGAGATGAGCTTAATTTATTTTTAAAGCCTCATGGTTTATTTTTTGGCCCCGAAACATCAACTGCCAACCGTGCCATGATTGGTGGAATGGTGGGCAATAATTCTTGTGG